>JAAAPH010000158.1 GCA_009908415.1 Bacteroidota bacterium | reverse complement strand
GCTCATCACGGCCTCCAGAGCGATGCCGATCGCGTCCAGTTGCTGCGTCTGTGGGCCGGGCCGCCGACCGTGAAGGTCACGTACTGGGGCGAGGCCCGCGCCGCGGCGACGACCCTGCGCGATGAGCGGCTGCCGGCGTTCGACGAGGGCGTGCTGCAGCCCGTGCTCACGCAATGGCGCCAGCACGTGTACCAGCACGTCACGGGGCTCGTGGACGATGCGGTGGATTTCTACCGGACCCGTCGGATGGAGCAGGGTCAGCTCACCTTCCAGGATTTGTTGCTCCGCAGTGCCGCGCTCCTCCGCGATCATCCCGACGTGCGGCGTGCGTTCCAGGACCGCTACCGCCGCCTCTTCGTCGATGAGTTTCAGGACACGGATCCGATTCAGGCGCGCGTCCTCTTCTACCTGGCGGGGGCGGACGTCACCGAGCGCGACTGGCGGGCGCTCCGCCCGGAGCCGGGCCGGCTGTTTCTGGTGGGTGATGCGAAGCAGTCGATTTACCGATTCCGCCGCGCCGACCTCGACACGTTTCGCTTCGTCGCGGATCGCCTCGAAGCGACGGGCGGCGCCGTCCTCCAGCTCAACACGAGCTTCCGCTCGCTGGGCGCGTTCTGCGAATGGGCCAACACCGCGTTTGAGTCCGTCTTTGGCCGGCACGATGCGCCCTATCAGGCTGACTTCGCGCCGCTGTTCAAGCACCGGCCCGAGGGGGACGATGCACATTGCGTGCGCACGCTGACCATCGACAAGGTGCACCGAAACCGCCGCGAAGACATCGTGCGCACGGAGGCCGATCGCATCGCCCGTTTCATCACGGCGGCCTGTGCCGGCGACACGGTGTTTAACGCCGCGGGCCCGGAGGCCGTGTTGCCGCCCACCGCGTCGCCGGGCGACTTCATGATCCTGACGCGCGACCGACGTCCGCTCACGTGGTACGCCGAAGCGCTGGAAGCGCACGGGCTGCCGTACGACCTCGTCGGTGGAGGCGCGCTCGGCGAGGCCGACGAGGTACAAGCGCTGGTCGACATGCTGGAGGTCGTGCAGTCGCCCGAGAACCCGCTTCTGCTCGTCAGCTATCTGCGCGGTCCGCTCGTGGGGTTGGGGGATGACGAGCTGCGCGCCCACAAAGAGGCCGGCGGCGCCTTCGATTATCGGGCGCCCGTGCCGGAGGGGCTGGACGAGCCGGCGCATGGTCGAATCCAGCAGGCCGTCGAGCGGCTGCGCGCGGCAGAGACCGACTTTCGGACGGAGGCGCCGGCGGCGGCCTTCGAGCGCGTCCTGGACCGGCTGCGGCTGATTCCATTCGCCGCGGCCCAGCCGCTCGGTACATCCCGTGCGGGCAACCTGATGCGCCTGCAAGCCCTCGTGCGGCAGTGGGCGAGTCAGGGCTGGCACTGGGGCGAGATCGTCACCGAACTGCGTGCGTTGGTCGACGATCCGGAGTACGAGGTGGAAGCGATGACGCTGGCGGTGGGGCGGACGGACGTCGTGCGCGTCATGAACGTGCACCAGGCGAAGGGGCTACAAGCCCGCGTCGTGTTTCTGGCCGATCCGTACAGTGCGCGCCGGGGCTCACGCACGCCCGATCGGCACGTTACCCGGCGCGGATCGGAGGCGTACCTGTCGATGCCCGTGCGGCGGAAGCGCGGCGAGCAAGGAACCGAGGTCATTGCCGAGCCGGAGGGGTGGGCGGACGACGCGGCCGAAGAGACCCGGTACCAAGCGGCCGAAGCGGACCGACTGCTGTACGTGGCGGCCACGCGGGCGCGCAACCTGCTCGTGGTGTCCCGCTACGCGCCCAAGCCCGACGATGGCCCGTGGTCCGCGCTGGCCCCGGCCCTGGCCGACGTGCCCGAACTGCCGAGGCACGAATTCGTCGCACGCACCAGCGTCAAGGCGCCTTCAGCCGGTCGGCCGCCCCGGCGGTCTGATCGGATGGAGCGTGTGCGGCGGGCGGAGCGCCCCTCCTACGCCGAGCGCGGAGGCGGGGCCCGGTTTGCCGCGGCCGCGCGCCACGTCGACGATCGGGACGCGCTGTTGCGGCACGTGCTGCTAGCTGCCGGCCGAGGCGCGCTGCCCGACGAGGAGCACGCCTATCTCCAGCGCCTCGTGGCTGCGGGCGATGCACTCGATCCCGCCGACGTGGCGGCCGCTGCCGAGGCCCTGGCTCGGTTTCGTGGCTCGGCCTTGTGGGCCGACCTCCAGCGCGCCGGCACGGTCTATACCGAGGTGCCGTTCACTTTCAACGAGGTCGTGAAGGGCACCGAGCGGGTTGTGCACGGCCAGATCGATCTTATATATTATAAAAAGAACGGGTGGCACCTCGTCGTGATCGACACGGCGCCTGCGCGGATTGAGGGGGAAGCATATCAGGTCCCGCGGCATGGCGCGTCCATCGAGGCCCTGGCGGCCCGCTGGGAGGCGGTGGCTGGGCAGCCGGTGGCGAGCCGGTCCGTGTGGGCCGTCGAAGCCGGTCGACGCGATGGGGGAGACCCCTAACGTACTGTATCGTTCACGAATGGAGGAGGAGCGATGCCGAGGGTAGCGAATACCCAGACGATGGCCCCGGGCCAGCACGCCATTGCCGAGCTGCTGGCCGAGGCCGACATCGAAATCGACGGCGATCGACCGTGGGACATGCAGGTGCACCATCCCCGGCTGTACCGCCGCCTTTTATCGGGCGGGTCGCTTGCGCTTGGCGAAGCGTACATGGACGGCTGGTGGGACTGCGATGCCCTCGACGAATTTTTCTTCCGCGTCCTGCGCACAGGCCTCCGCGAAAAGGCGTCGACCTCGTGGCGGTTCTACTGGAACGTCGTGAAGGCGCACCTGATGAACCGACAGGGAGCGTCCCGAGCCTATGACATTGGCACGACCCATTACGACAGGGGCAATGATCTGTATCAGGCCATGCTCGACGAACGCATGGTCTACAGCTGCGCCTACTGGAAGGGAGCGGACTCGCTGGATGAGGCCCAGGCCGCGAAGCTCGACCTCGTTTGCCGGAAGGTCGGGCTTGCGCCCGGCGATCGCGTGCTCGACATCGGTTGCGGCTGGGGGAGCTTCGCCCGGTATGCGGCCCGGGTGTACGGCGCCGAGGTGGTTGGGGTTACCGTTTCGAAGGAGCAGGTCACACTCGGGCGCGCTCGTTGCGCAGGACTACCCGTTGAGATTCGCTACCAGGACTATCGCGATCTCGACGAGACGTTCGATCACATCGTCTCCATCGGCATGTTCGAGCACGTAGGGCCGAAGAACTATGCGACGTACATGGACGTCGCGAAGCGCTGCCTCAAGGCGGACGGGCTCTTTCTGCTTCATACCATCGGGACGTCAGCCTCGTCGCATGTGGTCGATCCGTGGATCGACAAATACATCTTTCCGGGGGGCGTCATCCCGTCCGTAACGCAGGTGGCCGATGCGGCCGAAGGGCGCCTCGTGGTCGAGGATTGGCACAATATCGGCGTCCATTACGACCCGACGCTGATGGCCTGGCACTGGAACCTGGAGCGCCGGTGGGATGGGCTCCCTGACCACTACGACGAACGGTTCCGGCGCATGTGGGTCTACTACCTGCTCATGAGTGCCGGCAACTTTCGGGCGCGCGCTAATCACGTGTGGCAGATCGTCTTCTCGCACGACGGCCTGCTGGGCGGCTACCAGAGCGTGCGCTAGCCGTCGCGGGCCAGCGCGCGCAGGTGCTTCCATGTGTAGATGCCGTCGTTATGCCCGTCGTCCCAGTCGAAGCGTAACCCGTAGCTCCCGACAGCTTCGGCCTGTACGTCCGACCACGTGCGGGAGGGCAAGGCGCCTTCGCCCTCCTGTTCACGCCGGCGCTTGCACGAGGCGCAGGGGCAGGCGCGGCGGAGCGCGTCGAGCGTGAGCACGGACGAGGCGCCGTCGGTCCAGCGAATCGTTACCGTTTGGGCTGTCGCGTCAATGGCCACTTGCTGAGGTGTGGGCATACGTTCAGAAACGAGGACAGAAAAAGCAAAAGCCGATCCCCCTGGAGGAGATCGGCTTTGCTGTGCGAATTGGTGGTGAGGGTGCTGCCTCAGACCGTTAGCTTTGCTCCTGCTGGAACGGATAGACATCCTTCAGGAGGGCCTGCAACTTCGTGCGTCCACGGTTGATCCGGCTCTTCACAGTACCCATCGGAAGGCCCGTGATCTCCGCAATCTCGTCGTAGGCCAACTGCTGGATGTCCCGAAGCACCACCACTTCGCGGAAGGCCGGCGGAATCTCGTTCATGGCCTCCTGAATGTAGCGGTCCTGAATCGTGCTCTCCGCGTGCTTGTCCGGCGAGAACGATTCGTCCGGGATCTCCATCTCGTACTCCTCATTGTCGCGGTTCACGGACTGGATGGACTGCATCCGGCGCCGCTTCCGCTTCCGGTACTCGGACCGGGCCAGGTTTCCGGCAATGGTGTAGAGCCACGTGGAGAACTTCGCAATGCGCCGGTAGGAGTGGCGGTTGCGGTGCACCCGGAGGAACGTTTCCTGAAGCAAGTCCTCGCACCGTTTCTTGTCACCCAAGAAGCGATAGAGGTACTGCATCAGCCGGTCCGAATACCGCTCAACCAGAATGTTGAATGCCTCCACCGTCCCGGCCTGGAACTGGGACATCAAGTCCTCGTCGCTCATCTGCTGGAGCGCCTCGTACTGGTTGAAGGCCTTGGTATTCTTCTTTACTACGTTTTTCTCCTTCGCCATGTATTGTCTGTTGCTGCTGCGAGTAGTATGCAAGAGTGCGTGCCGTCTTGCGAGCGTGACCCCAATGTGCGAAACAGACATTGAAGGTGCAAATCAGAATTTGTTACAAATCCGACATAACGCTCGTATGTTCCCAACGAACCCGATTCCAGTTTTATTGTGCTGCAAATCGTAAGCCAGCCTTCCCATAAGGCGTTTCACCTGCCTAAATAAGGGAAGCCGCGTCGAATTCCCGTCATATAGGCATGACGCGTTTCAGTATTCATGATTCGCTCATAAAGGGCGCCATTCTGACAGGTTGGCAATCAACGGACAAGCACCTACCTTACAACGCACATGCACCCCTTGATCGTATACGAGCTTGACCGGAATGATACCTTCAATTCAATTGCACCGCCGACGTAAGCTTATCACCAGTGTCGCAGTGCTCCTCATGAGTCTGGTGCTAGCGCCCGACGTTACGGCCCAGGCCGACACGCCCCAGCCTGTCGCGATCGTGATTCATGGCGGGGCCGGTACCATTCTCCCCGAAAACATCACGGACGAGCAGGAGCAGGCCTACCGCACGGCGCTCCGCACCGCGCTCGAAACGGGCCACGACGTGTTGACAGACGGCGGGTCCAGCATCGATGCCGTCGTGGCTGCGCTCCAAACGATGGAAGACTCGCCGCTCTTTAATGCGGGCAAGGGCGCGGTCTTCACCAGCGAGAACACCGTGGAACTCGACGCGTCCATCATGGACGGTCACACGCTGAATGCCGGTGCGCTGACGGGCGTGAAGCATATCAAAAACCCCATCGGCCTGGCGCGGCTCATCATGGAAGAGTCGGAGCACGTGATGATGGCGGGGACGGGCGCCGAGGACTTCGCCCGTGCGCACGAGGTATCCTTTGTCGAGAACGAGTACTTCTACACGGAGCGGCGTCGTCGCCAAGCGGAAGAGGCGCGCAGCAGCAATGACCGCGACGATGCCCGTGACGCGGATGCAGACGGCATACCTGACTATGACAAGCTCGGCACGGTGGGCGCCGTGGCGCTCGACCAAGACGGCGATCTCGCGGCCGGGACCACCACCGGCGGCACCACGAATAAGCGCTTTGGCCGCGTCGGAGATTCCCCCATCATCGGGGCGGGCACGTACGCCGATAATGCGACGTGCGGCGTCTCCGCCACGGGCCACGGCGAGTACTTCATCCGCGCGGCCGTGGCGCACGAGATTTCAGCGCGCATGGAGCACGGCGGCATGTCCGTCCAGGAGGCGGCGCGCACCGTCATCATGGATGAGCTGCCCCAGATGGAGCCGGACGGCGGCTCGGGCGGCGTCATCGCGATGGACGCGCAAGGCAACATCGCTATGCCGTTCAACACGCCCGGCATGTACCGCGGCTACGTCGGTACCGATGGCACCATGGTCATCCGCATCTACCGGGCGGAGGATGAGGAGTAACCGGGGGCGGAACGGCATACCGTACAGGACACGCGAGGCGACCGTCGATCCATCCTCCTTGGCCAAAAGTGTTCATTATAAAGGACATTGCTGACCGTTTTATGGAGGCCGAAGGGGGATGAGTGCCTGTAAGGTGCACTGCTGATTGACGGTCCGTGGTTTGTAATCCAAGCGGGGTAGCGTTCGAGTCATCGGCGCTGCCCCGCTTTTACTCATCCAATTCACGGTGCCATGAACCGCCGAATCCACCTCGTGCTTGCCGCGTGCGCTGTGCTATTCTTCATCGGCTGCGATCAGGGGCCGGTCGGTCCGCCGGGGCCTCCGGGACCGCCCGGACCGCCGGGCGATCCGGCCGTGTTTAGCTTCCCCGTCGACTTTTTTATCGACGAGGCGCAGCTCAATGGTCCCATCGCGTCGGTGCAGTACGACGCCCCCGAGATCACGCCGCGCGTGGTGCGCGAGGGCGCCGTGATGGCCTACTTTCGGGAGCAGGGCACCTGGACGGCCATGCCGTACACGTATGGCATCGAGTCCCAAGATGTGCTGGCCGTGGACCGGACGGTCACGCTTGGGTTTGCCTACGAAGCCGACTTCCTCGAAGTGTTCTACGAAACCTCGGTCCCCGACGTGCGGGATATTCTGGGTTTTCTGCCCGATCAGGAAATCAAGATTGTGATCATCGATAGCTTTGCCGGGGCGCGGTCAGCGGGAGTCAACCTGAACGATTACGCATCCGTCAAATCCTACTACGGGCTCGACGACAACTGATGACCTCACCATGCGTTAGGGGAAAGGCACTTCGAATCCCCTCTCCGACCGATCGCTGATCATATGCTCATCCGACGTTCCCCGCTTGCTGCGGCCCTTGCGCTCTGCCTTCTCGTGAGCATCGCCGTGGGGTGCCAGGCCACGGCGGAACGCAACGCACCGGCTGCCGGCGAACTGACCGATACGTCCGATGTGTACACGCAGCGCCCGCCGAGCCGCGACGGGATCGGGAAGGTGTACATGGGCCGGGAGATCTCGAAGGTGATGGGCCACCGCGGCGCGGCCTGGCTGGAGCGCGAGGAGCGGGCCGCGAACGAGCGCCCCGACCTCGTCGTCGATAGCATGAATCTGGCGCCCACCGATGTCGTGGCGGACCTCGGCGCCGGGACGGGCTACTTCACGTTCCGCATTGCGCCGAGGGTGCCGCAAGGCCGCGTCTTCGCCGTCGACATCCAGCCCGAGATGCTCGATATCATGCGGGAGCGTACTCGGGAGCGCGGTATCGACAATGTGACGCTCGTGCGCGGCACGGTGCAAGACCCAAAGCTGCCCGCCGACTCCATCGACGCGGCGCTCATGGTGGATGCGTATCACGAGTTCTCGCACCCGCGCGAGATGATGCAGGCGCTCGTCGAGGCGCTCGTGCCGGGCGGGCGCGTGGTGCTCATCGAGTACCGGAAGGAAGATCCGAGCATTCCCATCAAGCCGCTGCACAAGATGAGCGAAGCTCAGGTGCGAAAAGAGATGGAAGCCGTGGGGCTGGAGTGGGTGGCAACGAACGATATGCTGCCGCGCCAGCACTTCTTGGTGTTCCGGAAACCGGCGGGTGCCGACGCAACGGAGTGAGGTTTATGCCACGTCCTGCACTGTGAAGCATGGGGGAAGCCACCGACTATCCGATCAACGGCGTGCTCGATCTCCACGCCTTCCGGCCGAGCGATGTGGGCGATCTGGTGCCGGAGTACCTGCGCGTGTGCCGCGAGAAGGGGATCCTTCGGGTGCGCATCATCCACGGGAAGGGGACCGGTACGCTGCGCCGCTACGTGCACGCCACCCTCGACCCGCTCGACATGGTGGAGCGCTACGAACTGGCGGGCGATAAGAGCAGTTGGGGCGCGACCATCGTGCACCTGAAGTCCGAGGCGTCCGAGGCCACCGGCTGATCAAGCGCCAAGACAGGGCACGGTACACAAAAACGGCCCGCCGGCTCGGTACCGAGCCGGCGGGCCGCTGTGGGTGAACGCATTGTATGGTGAAGAAGCCGTTAGGCGCGGCCGCGGAGCATGCCGTGCCAGTACATCTCCGGCAGGCCGTATGCCTTCAGCGCGTACATGCTGTAGCGCTCCTGCGTGGTGTCGAACGGGAAGGAGGGGTCCGGATTGTTGTCGTAGTCAAACTCGGCGAGCACGAGCTTGCCGTAGCCCGTTACGAGCGGGCACGACGAGTAGCCGTGGTACTCCTTCGGCTCGGTGATGGCGCCCTCGCGCATCAGCTGCAGCAGGTTCTCCACCACCACCGGCGCTTGCTTCCGCACGGCCGCGCCCGTCTTGGCGTTCGGCGTGCCGGCCGCGTCGCCCAGCGAGAAGATGTTGTCGTACTGGTTGTGCTGCAGCGTGAGCTTGTGCACGTCCACCCAGCCGTCGTCGTTAGCCAGCGGGCTCTTCTTAATGAAGTCGGGCGCGCTCTGCGGCGGCGTCACATGGATCATATCGTACTCGACCACCTTCTGGCTCGGCGCGCCGTCTCCACCAATCACCTGGAAGACGGCTTCGTGCGCATCGGGCCGCAGCTCGACGAGCTCTTCCTGGATGTGGAAGTCGATGCCGTAGCGGTCGATCACCTTCTTGAGCGTGCGCTCGAACTCGGTCACGCCGAAGACGACCGTGCCGGGCGAGAAGAATTCGACGCTGACCTCGTCGAGGATGCCCTCCTTACGCAGGTGGTCGGCGGTCAGGTACATGATCTTCTGGGGCGCGCCGCCGCACTTGATAGGCGTGCTCGGCTGCGTGAAGAGCGCCTTGTCGCCCGGCTCCAGTTGCTGCAGCGTCGTCCACGTCTGCGGCACCGTCTCGTACGTGTAGTTGCTGACCACGCCCGTGCCCGGCTGGCCGACCGACTCCTTCAGCCCGGGGATCTTGTCCCAGTCCAGCTGAATGCCCGGTGCCACGACGAGGTAGTCGTAGCCGATGGTCGTTCCGTCCTCCGTGGTCACCGTGTTGTTCTCCGGATCGAAGCTCGCCGCGGCCTCCTGAATCCAGTCCGCGCCCTCGGGGATGAAGTCGGCTTCCTGGCGCTTTGAAATCTCGCGGTCGAAGACGCCGGCGCCGACGAGCGTCCAGATGGGCTGGTAATAGTGCACCTCGGACGGCTCGATGATGCCGACGTCGGGCGGATGCTCTTCGTTGCGCAGATGGGCGCCAACCGTGATCCCGGCTGATCCGCCGCCGACGATGAGTACTTGATAATGATCTTTCATAGTGAATACCTCCTGTTCTGGGTGAGATCGAGACGAGAGGATGGGTGCGTCATTCGTCCAGCTTCTGGCCGAAGCGCTTGCCGAACTCAGTGAGGAAGCCGAGGGCGCGACGCGTGTCCGGGTCGCGCATGGCGCCGAGGAGGCCAAAGAGGCCGACCTCGGGCGTCTCCTCTTGGCAGCGGCAGTCGACGAGGGCGTCTCCGGCTTTTCCGACGATCTCGATGGCTTCGGGGTCGAGGACGCCCGAGTCGAGCAGCTTGGTGAACGCCTCCGAGGCAGCGAACTCGTTGATGCGGATGAACGCCTCCGGCCCTTCGTGGATGACCCGGTGGAGGTCGTGGCCGGCTTCCTCGGTGCGGCGGTAGACATCGTCAAGCGTGTCCACCATCATCGAGATGAAGGCAGGGGCTTGATCGGCCACCTCGATCAGCTGCTCCAACTCATCCATGCGGTCCATGAGTTGGGTGAGCACCTCGACGGTACGTGGGGCCGTGAGGCGCTCGGTTAGTTGCAGCATCAGTTGGAGGCGTTCGTCCAGACTGACGCCCTCGTCCTCGGCCTGGCGGTACACGTCGTCCGCCATGTCGGTCATCATGGCGAGCATGGCGGGGCCTTGCGTCAGGGCCACGTCCAGCTTGTCAACGGCTTCCTCGATGGTGTCGAGCCGGTCGAGCAGGCGGTTCAGCGCCTGCGCCGTTTCAGGGTTGTCGAGCCGCTTTTCGAGGCTCACGGCTCCGTTTGTGTGCGTTTGCGTGGGCTGTTCCATAGCGGTCTGTGTAGGTTTTGAGAGTCAACGTGGTGCGAATGAGAGCGCGCCGCCCGCGGCGACAAGTCGTTCGTGCGAAGCGCTTTCATGGACGCGTGAGCGCGAACCGAGCCGCGATCGCTAATCGCTCGCCGCCTGGGCGGCGCGCAAGCTGTCGGGAATGAAGACGGCATAGAGGCCGCGCAAGTCGCCGGCTTCGAAGCCGTAGGCCTTGTCGTCCGGATAGTTCTGCTTGACGAAGTCCGGGCGGGTCTCCTTCGCGCCGTGGCAGGCCAAGCAGGTCGGCTCCACCGTGATGCGGCGATAGTAGCGCCATCCGGAGGCGCCGTTGCGTTCGACGCGCGTCCAGCGTTGGGTAAGGTCCGGGTTCGCGGCAAAGCGCGCGTGTGCTTCGGCGCCCGTCGAGTCGAGCTGGTTGGCGGGGTTTCGGTATTTATCAGCAATCTGCTGGACGACCCAGCCCGTAGAATCTGAGAGCGCCCGCGCACGCTGACCGACGGGCTTGCAGACGCGGGCAAACGTGCCCATGTCAACCGTTTCTTCGCTGGTGATCGTCTGGGCGAGCCGGGACCGCATCGCGTTGAGTGAGGCCACTTCGCGCTCCACGTCGGCCCGCCATGCCGCGTCGGGTTCGGTCGGACCGGCCTCCTCGGTCGACGTGCCGTTCCCGCACCCCGCCAGAAGGCCGATCAGGAGAACCAAAACAGGGAGCCACCGTGTGGTCATGGGAGGAGCCGGAATAGTTTCAAAGGCATCGATCATGCGGGAAGCACTACACGCAGTACAGCGTATGAAAAAGAAACCAACGGTTTCCAGTGGGCCGCCCTGTAATGCGTGTCGGGAGGGCGTGCATTTATATGTAAGTAGATCCCCCACACGGCCGATCCCGAAGCGGCTTCCCTGCCCGTCGTCAAGGCGGGAACGAATTCGTGTGCATTTTGAAACTAGAAATAATGTCTTGTAATAACAAGTGTGGGCGAAAGACGCCCTGCCCGCCGCTTTCTATCAACTCGTCTTCTATTTTCATGCATGCTCTCGTCCCCATGACTTCATCCTGTGTGGACTGCTCTCGATACATCGCTGCGGCGCTTGCCGGCCTGGCGGTTGCGCTCGTGCTCGCCCTTCCGGGCCGGGTGCAGGCGCAATCGGCGTCCACGGCAGTGCCCACGACCGTAACCGTTCACGTTCGCTCGAACGACGCCAAGCTGTTGCAAGACCCGGTCGGCGGCGCACGCGTCACCATCCGCCACGCCGACACGGGCACGGTGCTCGCCGAGGGCCTTCAGGAAGGCGACTCCGGCAGCACCGAGCAGATTATGCGCCAGCCCCACCGCCGCGGGGAGGATCTGTTCACCACGCCGGGGGCCGGCCAATACACGGCCACGCTGTCCCTTACCGAGCCGACCCGGGTGGAGGTGACCGCCGAGGCGCCGCTGGATTACCCCCAGGCCATGCAATCCGCCTCGAAGACGCTCTGGCTGATGCCCGGCCAAGACATTATGGGCGACGGCGTGGTGCTCACGGTGCACGGCTTCATCGTGGAGGTGCTCCGCCCGTCGGACACAGCTGTCCGGCCCGGCGAGACGCTGACGGTCCGATCCCGCGTGCGGATGCTCTGCGGTTGCCCGACGGAGCCCGGTGGGATGTGGGATGCGAATACGTACACCATCACCGCACAGCTGATGAACGACGGCGAGGTGGTGGCCACGGCGCCGATGGAATTCGCCGGCACGACGAGCGAGTACGAAAGCACGGTCACGGTGCCGAGCGACGGTGCCACGGCGGTGCGCGTACTGGCCATGGATGCCGACCGGGTCAACTTCGGCATGGCGACGCACGCCCTGTCGGGGGAGGTGGCCGATGAACGCTGAGTTCTGGAACGAGCGGTACCAGTCCGACACGTATGTGTACGGCACCGAGCCCAACCGATTCGTCCGGCAGCAGGTCGATCAGTTGCCGGCGGACGGTGCCGTGCTCGCGCTGGGGGCGGGCGAGGGGCGGAACGCGGTCTTTCTGGCCGAGCAGGGGTTCGACGTGACGGCGCTGGACTATGCCGCAGAAGGGCTCCGCAAGCTGCAGGCGCTGGCCGCCGAGCGCGGCGTTTCGATCGACACCATCCAGGCCGATGTGACGACCTGGACGCCCGAGCGCTTGTGGGATGGAGTCGTCGCCACGTTCCTGCACGTTCCGCCGGACGCGCGGCCGAGGCTGTACCGCACCATGCGGACGGCCTTGCGGCCCGGCGGGGTGCTGCTGGCCGAATGGTTTCGGCCCGAGCAGGTCACCGGCGGATACCAGAGCGGCGGCCCGCCCACCGCCGCCATGATGGTCACCGAGGACGAACTCCGCGCCCACTTTCCGATCGATGGGATCCAACTGCTTCGGGTCGTCGAGACGCATTTGGACGAAGGGCCGCACCATAGCGGCCCGGCCGCCGTCGTGCAGTTCGTCTGGCAGCGCCCCGCGTCGTAGCCGCCACGAGGGGGCGACGCGGCCGCTGGCTCCGGCGGGCCCTTTCGTCCGGTCGGGGCAGGGGCCATGGCGAAAGTGCGGTCTATCCCGTATCTCGTACCCACCGCCGCCCCGAAGGAATGCCTCTTCATGCCATGGCTTTCGACGACTCGTCCGATGCGAACGAAGCGCTCATTCTGTCCACCTTGAAGAAGCGGGCCCGCTCGATGAGCGGCTGGCTGAAGTTTCTCGGTGTGGTCTACATTCTCACCGGCATTCCGTCGCTCATCGTGCTGGTGGGCGCGCTGAATATCTGGCTGGGCGTGCTGCTCTTCCAGGCCGGATCGGCCGCGCAGGAGGGCGACGACTACGCGCTGCTGCGCATGATGAGTAAGTTCAAGACGTTCTTCATCGTCAACGCCGTGCTCATCCTGGTTGGCATCGCCTTTTTCGCGCTGTTTCTGCTGTTCGTCGGCACGGCGGCGCTCATCCCGTTCATGGAGAACGGGGGCGGCTTCCAGGTGTGAGGCCTCCCCCTCCGAGGCGGTGGCTGTCGAGCGCGTCTCGGGCCATGGTGATGTGTCCCTTGGCGTCGAGGAATCGCTCCGCGCTGTCATCGGGGAAGCGAATGAGGTCGAACGGGGCCGATCGGGAAACACCGTCCATGGCGTCTGCCACGAGGTCGATGAACGGGTCGAGTGCGGTCGCCCACTTGCCGAGCGCGAAGTGCGTGCGCGGGTACTGCTGCACGAGGTGCGCGATCTTGTCAGCGCTCACGTGACCCGCCTCCCCCCAGAAGCGCGGCTGCCCGCGGAGGGCGTCCATCGCCACGACGTCCGGCTTGTACTTCGCCCCGATCGACACCTCGACGCGGAGGTCGGGATACGGCGGGAGGTACAGCGCCCACAGGAACGCCTTCATCCAGACGTGCTCGATCCGCTCCTGTTTGCGCTTGACGAAGACGACCTGCTCGCCGTGCGCCCGCAGCGTGAGCTTACGACGGAGGTGACGCTCGCGGCCCATCGGGCGTGCACTGGATTGGTGCGCGATGATCGACGTGAGGCGATGCCTACTCGGCCCCCTCGACGGGCGCCGGAAGCGCGTAGGCGACGTACGTATCGCCCGGCTTCGTGCCCATCTTGCCACCGCCCGCGGCGATGACCACGTACTGCCGGCCGTCCACTTCGTACGTCGCGGGGGTCGCATACCCGCCGGCCGGGAGCTGCGCCTCCCAGAGCACAGCGCCCGTGCGCTTGTCGAACGCGCGCATCTTTTCGTCTTGCGTGGCGGCGATGAAGAGGAGGCCACCGCTAGTGACAACGGGACCGCCGTAGTTTTCGGTGCCGGTTGGTGGCATGCCCTGCTGGGTCAAGGCCTCGAACTCGCCGAGCGGCACTTGCCAGGCGATCGTGCCTTTGTTTAGGTCGATGGCGCTCAGCGTGCCCCAGGGCGGTTCAATGGCCGGATAGCCGTCCGGGTCGAGGAAGCGGTTGTAGCCGGTGTGCGTGTACGGGGTGCGCGGCGCGTCGGAGGCCCCAGCGGAGGGCGGCGCCTCCGCCGGGGAGGGGGCGTCGAAGAGGTAGGCGATGAGCGCATCCACCTCGTCCTCCGACAGCTGCGGGAAGGCTGTCATGCGCCCGCGCCCCTGCCGGATGATGCGCCGTGCCTGGGGTTGCGAGACACGCTCGGCGAGGTTTTGGAGACCGGGATACGCGCCCTGCGTGTCGCCCTGCCGGTCGAGGCCGTGGCAGGCGGTGCAGTTGGCGCGGTATACGGCTTCGCCCGTAGAGGCCAGGTCCTCGCCGAACTGAGGGCGCGTCTCCACCATGGTCAAGATCCACGGCATCTCGTTGGCATTCACGTACAGCAAGCCCGTGTCGGGGTCGAACGCCGCGCCGCCCCACTCGCCCCCGCCGTCGAAACCGGGGAAGATGAGCGTGCCCTCCGTGCTGGGCGGCGTGAACAGGTGACCCTTCCGCAATCCCGCGAAGCGCTCTTCGACGTAGGCGTGGGCTTCGGGCGTGCGCGTCGTGATCTCGGCCTCGGTGAACGACTGGCGCACGAAAGGCGGCGGCTTCGTCGGAATGGGCTGCGTCGGCCAGGCCTGCTCCCCTTGCAGGTCGGAGGCGGGGGCCGGCCGCTCCTCGACGGGAAAGAGGGGGGCGCCCGTTTCGCGATCCAGCAGGAAGACGAAGCCAGACTTCGTCGGCTGCGCCACGGCGTCGACGCGCTGCCCGTCGTGCTCGACGGTGACGAGGTTCGGCGGCATGGGCAAGTCGCGGTCCCACAGGTCGTGGTGCACGGTCTGGACATGCCAAACGTAGGCGCCCGTGGCGGCGTCGAGCGCGACGAGAGAGGTGCCGAAGAGGTTTTTCCCGGGCCGGTTGCCGCCCCAGAAGTCGAACGCCGCCGACCCCGTCGGGATGAACACGAGCCCGCGTGCGGGGTCGAGGCTCATCCCGGCCCAGTTGTTCACGCCACCGACGCGCTGCCAGGCGTCCTCTGGCCACGTCGCGTAGCCGAGTTCGCCGGGCTGTGGAATCGTGTGGAAGGTCCACGCGATCGCTCCGGTACGCACGTCGTACGCCCGGATGTGGCCGGGTGCCGCCGGGGCCGGCCCTTCGCCTACCGACGTACCCTGGATCAGCAGGTCCTGGTACACGACGCCCGGGCTCGTCGCCGTGACGGAGAGGTCCTCTGCGTTTCGCCCAAGGCCCTCGCGCAGGTCTACGGATCCGCCCTCCCCAAACGCTTCGACCGGCTGGCCGGTGGCCGCATCGAGGGCGTACAGGGCCGGCCCGGCCGCGTAGAAGAGCCGCGCGTCGTTGCCGTCCGACCAGTACGCCAATCCGCGATTGACGCGGCCGGACCCCTCCGTGTCGGCAAACGGATCGAACGTCCACTGCTCCTCGCCGGTGGCCGCGTCGAGCGCAAACGCCTTGAGCTTGGGCGACGTCCCGTACAGCACGCCATCGGCCACGATCGGGTTGCACTGGATCTGCGTGCGCGCGCCGGCGTCGCCCGTGCGGTACGTCCACGCCACCTCCAGCTGGTCCACGTTTGAGGTGTCGATCTGGTCGAGCGTGGCGTACTGGTTGCGCCCGAAGTCACCGAGGTACGTGGACCACGTCCGGTATGCGGCGTCGTCCACGGGCACCACGTCGGCCGGCGGATCGTCGCAGCCGCTCGCAAGCGGGAGCGTGAGGAGCAGGCCGCCGAGGAAGAGCATCCGAGGGATTCGAAAGAACGTCATCATGCCGGCCACGGCGTAGCTCAGTGGAAGGAGAGGAAACGCATCAAAAATAGCAGGCCCAGTGGCTGCGATCAAGCGAGACGGTCGCGCCGGGGCAATCGTTTCAGTCGGTCGTGTCGACCGTATCGCCTGGATGCGAGCGAACGACCGGTCGCACGGTGCGCCTCGCCGCCGATCAGAGACGGGCATGCACCTCCTGCGTTGGTTACCGACTGGATCCCGGATCAGGGGCCGGGATGACCTGATTGGAGCAGGCGAACCGGCCTAGTCCTTTGATGCCATTGCCTCACGGTCACGTGGGAAGCGGGGGCAAAAATGGAAGACCGTGTTCATTCGACGCTGGCGCGCCGCTGCCCCTTTATCCTCCGCCGCCGCGTGTGTACGTTCGGATGGCGTCTGGCGGAGCCCCTCGGCAGCCCGAGGCGATGCCTCCTCGTAGTTCCCTCACGAAGCACCGATGTAGTATCTGTATGCCCTCAGCGTCGCCCCCTGCAGCATCCCTTCCTGGCCTGTCTCCCGCTCCCGACTTTTCGTTTCGTGATGGCCAGCGGGCCTTTCTCCAGAAGCTGGCGGCGGCGTACGAGCGCGGCGAGCGCGAGCATCTGGGCGTCTTCGTGCCCGGCTACGGCAAGACGCTGACGGCGCTCGCGTCGTTCACTGTGGCGCGGGCGATGGGCATCTGCGACCGGCTCGTCGTCTTCGTCCCGCGTGGCAACCTGCGCGACCAGTACGCCGACCCGGAGGAACTGGCGCAGATGCTCCAATGGATTGGCGCGCCGCCGCTGCCCTTCACCATCGCGGACTCCGACGAGGTCTTCCTCAAGAACGACGACATCCCGATCCTCATCGCCACGTACCAGTACGCGAGCGGCGACTCGGGCAACCGCGCGCTCAAGCGGTACTGCCAGCAGGGCGATCCGCTGTTCGTGCTCGACGAGATCCACCACCTGCCCGAGGCGGGCGCGTGGTCGGCGGCGGTCGACAACCTGCCGTACACGGCGCTCGTGGGCCTGTCGGGCACGCCGCTCCGCAGCGATGGTCAACCCCTCTTCGGGGTGCCGCATGAGGTGGTGACGCACGACGACGGCTCCGAGTCGCAGTTCTACGACGCACTCCACGAGGTCACGCTCCGCGACGCGCACGCCGAGGGCGGCATCCTCAAGCGCGTCGAGGCGCACGTCGTCGATTACACCATCACGATGCAAGAGGAAGATTCGGGTCGGCAGGTCGAGTTCACGCTCGCCGAACTGAAGAACGAGCTGTCGGGCGAGACGGACATCGATCGCTACTTTGCGCGGCGCCATCTGCGCTTCCACGACGTGTACCTGGAGACGCTGCTCGGCCCGGCCATCGCGCGGTTCCAGGCGAAGCGGGCCAGCCACCGCGGCACGCACGGCGGCGCCGTCCGCAACCACCAGATGCTCGTCATCTGCATGAGCAACCGCCACGCCGCCGACGTGCTCGACTTCATCGAGCGGCGCTACGGGTGGCTCAGCGCCACGCGCATCGGCCAGGACGTCCCGCGCCCCACCCGCGAGGAGCGGCTCGACGCCTACCGCCGCGGCGACGTCGACGTGATGGTGCAGGTCGACATGATCGGCGAGGGCACCGACATCAAGACGATCAGCGTGATTGCCAAGCTCGATCTGGTGAGTGCCCGGTCGAAGTCGCTCCAGCAGATCTTCCGCGGCATGCGCTACTTCGACGCGTGGGACGCCGACGCCAACGTGTGCGACGTGTATACGTCCGGCGACCTCGGCCTCACCGAGACGCTCGATTGGATGACGCGCGAAATTCAGGAGGGCATCGCACTGCGCCAGACGGAGGAAGGGCGCACGCCGCCGGAGAAAGCGGCCAGCGACGGCGAGCGCTCCAAGTGGAACGTGACGTCCGTCAGCGAAAACGACTTCGAGACGCACCGGCTGGAGATGGAGCGGTCGGGCGAGTTGCGCGTGCGGCGGCAGGCGTACCAGCAATCCGACCCGTCGAGCCTCGACGTGAAGGCGCAGGAGGACGCGCTCCGCAAGGAATGCACGGAACTGGCCACGGAGGTGGCGTACATCCTGCAGGGGCGGGGCCAGCGCGTCGATATCAAAGACGTGCACGCCGCCGCCAAGAAGCGGTTCGGCGAGGGACAGGCCGCGATGAGCCTGCAGCGGCTCCGCCACAAAAAGCGCTGGCTCCAGCGCTGCAAGCGGATGAAGCGCCTCGTGTGAGCACAGGACGCGGCGGGCACACCGAGCGCGAAACTGCCATTCGGCAGTCCCCGTTGATGGAATGCGTGTTGGCTCCCTTGTCGTGTCTAGCCCATGTCTGGATCGTTCTGGATGAACGTGCTGAAAGCGTTTCTCGCCGTTGGCTTTATCGGGGGAATCGCGGTGGATGTCATCTACCGCGGGGTCTCTTGGTCGGGCGGCATGATGTGGGCGCTGGGCGGGATGGCCACCTACGGGCTGTACCGGTTTTATGCCCGCGGGAGCGCCCGGCGGCCGGCGTACCAAGCGCGTTGGGAGGGTCTGTTCGAGCGTGAGCCGGATGCGGAGCCGGGAGAGAACGAGCCGTAGCGCATCAGGCGGAGCCGCTCACCAGCGCCGTGAAGCGTGGCCCGACCACGAGCGCGACCAGAATGGTAACGTTAACCACCACGCCGGCGTAGGCATTCTCCCAGTCCAGCAAGGTGAGGCCGAGGGAGAGCAGCGTGGTGCCGATGAGGAGCGGGCGCCACCAGGACCAGCCGGCGATCAGCGCCA
>JAAAPH010000118.1 GCA_009908415.1 Bacteroidota bacterium | reverse complement strand
GAGCGACTCATGAGACGAAGGCGAGGCGGACGGGTCCGCGGACGCACGCGTCGGGAAGCGACCGAGGATCGTCGTGCCGGCCCGCACGCGGTCTCCCACGCTCACGCGCAACGGAGTGTCGGGCGCGACGTGCACGTCCATCCTCGACCCAAATTTGACAATGCCAAAGCGTTCGCCGGCTCGCACGGTATCGCCCTCTTCGATGTGGTAGACGATCCGTCGGGCGACCGCGCCGGCAATCTGCTTGAAGAACACCTTGAAGCCGTCCGGGTGTCGCACGCCCAGTTCCGAGCGCTCGTTCTTCGCACTGGCTTTCGGGTGCCAAGCCACCAGGTAGTCGCCCGGCACGTAGCGTTCAAACTCGATCACGCCGCTGGCCGGGATGCGGTTCACATGCACGTCGAGGGGCGACAGAAAAATCGAGACGCGCATGGACGGCCCCTCCAGATAGTGCGGCTCTTCCTCCTCCACAATCTCGACGATTTTTCCATCGGCGGGCGCGACGAGCACGCGATTGCTGTCCACGCCAGGCGGCAGCCTGCGCTCGGGGTCGCGGAAGAAGTAGAGCGTGAACCCCAGGGCCGCGGCAGCGAGCAGGAAGAACACCGCCTGCCACACCGGGCTGAGTTGCCAGCCGATCACGGCCAGGACTCCGCTCAGCACTGCAGCGCCGGCAATGAGTGAGTAGCCTTCGCGGGCGAACACGTGATTTCGCGGCTTAGTTGACGTACCATTGTACCCCAGGCCCCGATGGATCGTCGGCGCCTGCATAGATCACAGGTGGGTATGACCGAACCTTTAAGATACTGTGACAACGTATAGCAACGGCCATGACACGAGTTTCGTTCTACACGCTCGGCTGCAAGTTAAATTACGCCGAAACCCAGTCGATTCAACAGGACTTCGAGCGGCGTGACTTCGAGGTCGTGCCCTTCGGCGCCCCGGCTGATATCAGTGTCATCAACACGTGCACGGTGACGCGCACCGCCGAGGCGAAGGCCCGCAAGATGATCCGTCGCGCCGTACACGACCGGCCAGACACCTTCGTCATCGTGACGGGCTGTTACGCGCAGCTTCGCCCCGAGGAGCTGGCCGCCATCGACGGGGTCGACGTGGTGCTCGGCGCCCAGGAGAAATTCCGGCTCTTCGCCTTCATCGATTCATTTGCAAAGCCGGAGCAGACGCAGGTCCACGTCTCCTGCATTGACGACGC
Organism: Bacteroidota bacterium; assembly: GCA_009908415.1. Classification (GTDB taxonomy): domain Bacteria; phylum Bacteroidota; class Rhodothermia; order Rhodothermales; family Salinibacteraceae; genus JAAAPH01. The sequence goes on along the minus strand of JAAAPH010000118.1, from coordinate 2,223 downwards.
GGACACCTTTGGGCCGGCCGCTTCGAACGGTGAGCGCACGCGGGCTTTCCTCAAGGTGCAGGACGGCTGCGACTACTCGTGCTCGTTCTGCACGATTCCGAAGGCACGTGGGCCCAGCCGATCGCAATCTATCGAGGCCACCGTCGCCCAGGCCCGTAAACTCGTCGCCGCAGGCTACACCGAGATCGTGCTCACCGGGATCAACATCGGACTCTTCGGACAGGACCACGACACACCGGCGTCGTTCTTTGAACTGATCCAGGCACTCGACGGCGTGGACAGGCTGGAGCGCGCCCGCATCTCGTCCATCGAGCCCAACCTGCTGACGGACGAGATCATCGCGTTCGTGGCGGAGTCCGACACCTTCCAACCGCACTTCCACATTCCCCTCCAGAGCGGTGACAACGACGTGCTCGGAGCGATGCGGCGGCGCTATCAGCGCGACGTGTACGCCGACCGGGTGGCCACCATCCGCGAGCACATGCCGGACGCCGGCATCGGCTGCGACGTGATCGCGGGCTTCCCGGCCGAAGACGAGGCGCGGTTCGAGAACAGCTACCGGTTCATCAACAACCTGCCCGTCACGTACCTGCACGTGTTTACCTACTCCGAGCGTCCCGGCACGGCAGCCGTCGACCAGCCGGAGCGTACAGGCGGATCGCGCGTGCCCCAGTCCGAGCGTTCGCGCCGCAACAAAATGCTCCGCACGCTCTCCAAGAAGAAAGAACACGCCTTTGCCCAGTCCCAGGCGGACCGCGCGCGCCCCGTGCTCTGGGAGGCCATGCAGGAGAACGGCTTCATGTACGGCTATACGGACAACTACATCCGCGTGCGCCGCGGCGCGGACCCGCAGCGCGAGGGCATGATCGAAGACGTCCGGCTCGGGGCGTTAAACGACGATGGCACGGTGCAGGCCGATGACGCGGCGTTCATCCCCCTCCACTGAGGTGTTGCGCCTTCGAAGACAGCGCACCGCGTCGGCATCAGCGCGCGAGCGGAGCGGCCTCGCCCCAGTCGTCGCCGAACACGGTTTCGTCGAGGGGACGCCGCGTGCGCTCCGCCTGCTCCCGCTTGGCGAGCTTCTCTGGCAGCACGTCCGGATCTCCGAGGTACCCAACCGCTAGGGCGGCCATCGGCTCGAAGTCATCGGGCACGTCGTACGTGTCGCGGATGGTGTCCATCTCGATGCCTGCCATCTGGTGCACATACAGGTCGAGCGCGGTGGCCTGCGCGGTTAGCTGCGCCGACGCCGCGCCGAGGTCATGCGGCGCGCAGCGGTTGGGCTTGCCGTTGCGGGAAAAGGTCGTTTTGTAGAACCCCAGCATCAGTACAGGGGCCGTCTGTGCCCACTGCTGATTAAACGTGCCTAGGCAGTTCAGCAGGCGATCGTACGCCTCCGGGTCGTCCTTGGTAGCCACGAGGTAGCGCCACGGCTGCTCATTGTACGATGACGCCGCCCAGCGGGCCGCCTCGAACAACTGACGGAGCTTTTCCGGCTCGACGGGCCGGTCGGCGAAAGCGCGCGGGCTCCAGCGCTCCGCCAGTACGTCGATGATGTCGTGGTCCGTGACGGCGCGCTTGTCCGGCACGGCGAGTCGTCCGTTGTTGCTCATACCGTCGGGTTGCTTTCGTGGTGATCCGGTTTATGTGTTGCACCACATGTATGCCTGTAATGAACCGTCGGTTCGTACGCGAGCGTAACGTTCGGGCTACGACCGGCCTGTCCATGGCGGCCGTTAAAACCGGGCCTGGAGCAGCACGACCCGCACACGGAGGCCGTCCCGATCGCGCTGCGGTCCGATCGCCGGTCGTGGGACATGCCACTGTGGGTGCCCCGCCTCGATCGTCAGTACACCGCGACGCGACGTGTTGGGGGCGACCACGGCGGCCCCGAATGCCGCCCCAGCAGCCGCGCCGAGCACAAATCCGCCGAACCCCCACGGGCCGTGCCCATTACTAGCGGTGGCCAATGCGGCGAGCCCGATCAGGCTGCCAAACCCACCCGCCACGCCAGCAAGAAGCGGCGCCGTGCTGTCCATGTCGGCCTGTGCGCCGGCGACGGCACCGATGGTGCCACCCAGCCACACGCCCAGCGGGGCCAGATGCACCTCACCCTCACAGTTGCGCGTGCTCCGGCGGCAGTCCGGGTTCAACTCCTCCACGTCGACGGGGCTGACGAGCCACCCGAGCCCGCCCCCGATGGTGGCGCCCAGCAATCCCCCA
>JAAAPH010000451.1 GCA_009908415.1 Bacteroidota bacterium | reverse complement strand
GAAGGCGGACTCCAGCTGGACGGATCTGTTCGTCTATCCGCCGTACGACTTTAAGATCACCGAGCGGATGGTCACGAACTTTCACCGTCCGGAGAGCACACTGCTCATGATGGTGGCGGCTTTTGCCGGATACGACTTCACGTTCGAGATGTACGAAGAGGCGATCGAGGAAGAGTACCGGCTCTTCTCATTCGGTGACGCGATGCTCTTGCTCTAGCCGCTGGTGGATCGCGCTCCGTTTTCTCAGGAAGGTGCTGACGTGCTGCCTGCATGACGGTCTCCCTCGCTCCAAATCACAAGTCCTCGGCGGCTAGCGATGTGGCCGTGCTTGTTCCTGCCGCCGGCCAGGGCACCCGGTTGGGGGGGCGCCGCAAACAGTTTCGCACGCTGGGCGGCCAGCCGCTGCTCGTGCAGACGCTCCTTGCTTTCGAGCGCCACCCCGCCGTCGATCACCTTGTCGTGGCCGCGCCATCGGATCACGTACGTGAGACGAGCGACGGCTTGCAAGAGGCTGGCATCACGAAGCTCACCGCCGTCGTAAGTGGCGGCGCCTCTCGGCAAGACTCGGTGCGGCTGGCTTTGCGCGCGGCGCCGGCCTCGGTCGGCGTCATCCTGGTGCACGATGCCGTGCGGCCTTTCATCGGGCCGGCGGCCATCCGGGCGGTCGTAGACGCGGTGCGGACCCACGGCGCCGCAGCGCTCGCCACGCCGGTCGCCGATACGCTGCGGAAGGTCTCGGGCGATGTGTTTGGAGAGACGGTGTCCCGATCCCATCTTTTTCGGATGCAAACGCCCCAAGGCGCCCGCCGGCCGCTGTTCGAGGCCGCGCATCGAACAGCGGCCCGTGATGGCCTCACCGCGACGGACGACGTGGAGCTTGTCCAACATCTCGGCCACGACGTGCACGTCGTGGCGGGAAGCACGCGCAACTTCAAGATTACCACGCCAGACGACTGGGACCTAGCGAAGCAGCGTTGGCCGCACTGGGCCGAAAAAGTCACCGGTTAGCAGGGCTTGGCGGTCAGGTTCTTGACGCCGGCCCACGCTGCCGATTCTTAGAATCTGAGCCAAACACCCCTTACCCCTCCCAACCCGAAGAGATATGCGCGTAGGCATGGGATACGACGTGCACCGGCTGGTGGACGGTCGCCCCCTCATCCTTGGCGGCGTCACCATCCCGCACCCGACGGGCCTGGCCGGGCACTCCGATGCCGATGTGCTCTTGCATGCCCTCGCCGATGCGCTGCTGGGTGCAGCCGCCTTAGGAGACATCGGGGCGCATTTTCCCGATACCGACGAACAGTGGCGCGATGCCGACAGCATCGACCTCCTGGAAGCGGTCGGTGAAAAAGTACGCGCTGAAGGATTCCGTCTGTCGAACGTGGATGCCACCGTTGCACTGCAACAGCCCAAGCTCCGACCGCACATCGAGGCGATGCGGTCCAACGTAGCGGCGGCACTTTGCATTGACGTCGAGCAGGTGTCGGTCAAGGCCACGACCACCGAGCGTCTTGGATTCGTTGGGCAAGAAGCCGGCGCTGCGGCCTACGCGATCTGCGCGCTGGATCGCGCGTAGTGGACGCGCCCTCAGAGGCCCATCTGTATATGGCCGACTTGGTATCTGAATTTGTGACGTGGATGGAGGCGCTGCCGCCGCTATGGGCGTACTGCATCGTGTTCCTGATCGCCTATGGCGAAAACGTGGTGCCGCCCATTCCCGGGGATCTGATCGTCGTGTTCGGCGGCTACCTGGCCGGTCTCGGCCAGTTGAACCTGGTTGTCGTCATCATGCTGTCGACGCTGGGGGGGGCGCTCGGCTTCATGAGCATGTACGGCATCGGGTACTGGTTGGGCGAGGCCGTCCTCAGGCCCGACCGGCTCACATGGTTGCCGCAGGGGCAGTTCGAGAAAGCGCAACGCTGGATCCGTCGGTGGGGCTATGGCGTCGTAGCCGCCAACCGGTTCCTGAGCGGCGCCCGCTCTGTCATCTCGCTCACGGTGGGCGTGGCGCGCATGTCGCCGTGGGCCACGGCATGGTGGTGCACGTTCAGCGCCGCCGTGTGGACGGCCCTGATCGCTTACGCCGGCTACGCAGTCGGTGACAACTGGCGCGTCGTCGTCGAGTACTTACGCTTGTATGGGCGCTTCGTGCTGGGCCTGCTCGTGCTCATCGCGCTGGCGGTCGCGGTCCGGGCGTCTTGGCAGCGATCCCGTCGCGATGAGCCGCCCGCTCGTCCGCCCGACATGTAGGCCGTGCGAAAAAGCGCGTGCTGCCTCGTCTCGCTTGCAACCGTTCGGAACAGTTTGTACGGTAGAAACCTACGACATGGGCGCCGAATAGGGTGTGCCAAGCTGACGTAGCTCAACTGGTAGAGCAGCTCACTTGTAATGAGCAGGTTGGGGGTTCGAGTCCCTTCGTCAGCTCTGAACGCAACCGCGTTCGCATGCCGATTCATTTGAAATTCGCGTGGTGGACTGGCACCTTCACGCCCCTTTGTGCTATAACTAGACTCTGGGAAGGGCAGGTAGCGAAGTGGTCAAACGCAGCAGACTGTAAATCTGCCGGCTTTCGCCTTCGTAGGTTCGAATCCTACCCTGCCCACAACCGAATGCTGGATTGTGGATGGTCGGGTGTGTCGAGCGGTTCCGCTCCGTTCGACACCCTCTTAAATCGGCAATCGACATTCTCTTGGCGGGAGTAGCTCAATTGGTAGAGCATCAGCCTTCCAAGCTGAGGGTCGCGGGTTCGAGTCCCGTCTCCCGCTCAGTGCCGCTTCGGATGCGGAATGCCGGGTGTTGAGTTTGCGCTCGGCCTTTGAAGCGCGACATTCGATGTTTACGTGCCGCCTTAGCTCAGCGGTAGAGCACTTCCATGGTAAGGAAGGGGTCCTCGGTTCAAATCCGAGAGGCGGCTCAGAGCCGAAAACGCAGTGCGACTCGTTCGCGCGTTTTCGCTACGTAGTTGCACAGACGACGACACCGTTGCCAACGACGCCGCGCCTGGTGCTCGGCCTGTCGAGGCGCATGCATCTGCTTGATACCAATCATTTCGGAGAATAGATAAGACACAACGGACCCATGGCGAAGGACACGTTTAAGCGGGACAAGCCGCACGTAAACATTGGGACGATCGGGCACGTCGACCACGGGAAGACGACCTTGACGGCGGCGATCACGAAGGTGCTTGCCGAGAAGGTAGGCGGGGCGGCGGCGCGCACGTTTGAGTCGATTGACAACGCGCCGGAGGAGCGCGAGCGCGGCATTACGATTGCGACCTCGCACGTGGAGTATGCGACCGAGACGCGCCACTACGCGCATGTGGACTGTCCGGGCCACGCCGACTACGTCAAGAACATGGTGACGGGGGCGGCGCAGATGGACGGCGCCATTTTGGTGGTAGCGGCCACCGACGGGCCGATGCCGCAGACGCGCGAGCACATTTTGCTG
>JAAAPH010000140.1 GCA_009908415.1 Bacteroidota bacterium | reverse complement strand
AGGCCGTGGGCGAGGCCGTGGACCAGGTTCTGCTCGGCGTCCTGCGGGCCGATCGACTGGAGCAGGCGCCGGAAGCTGGTGATGTAGTTCTCGGGCGCCGCGGCGCGGACGCGCTCGTCGAGGGCGGCGACGTAGGCGGTCTGCGTTCCCCCGCCGGACCGTCCGGTGACGCCGATGCGATCGGCGTCGACCTCCGTCCGGCTCACGAGGTAGTCGATCGCGCGGATGGCGTCCCACGTGAGCACCTGGGCGAGCGACTGCCCGGTCAGGAATGCCTGGGCGCCCACATACGAGTGCTCGTTGGTCGGGCCGCCGATGGTGGACTGGCCGGTTGCGGGGTTCACGTACTGGAGCCGTTCGCCCTGCCCGATCGGGTCGATGGCCAGCACCACGAACCCCTTGTCCACCAGGTTCAGGATGACGTGCTGGTACGTCGTGCTGCGGTACGCTTCGCCGGCGTGGCCGCTCAGGTAGAGGACCGCCGGCGCTGGGGCATCGAGGTCGTCCGGGACGAAGAGCGAGCCCGTGACGTGAAAGCCCGGCACCGATTCGTAGAGCAGGTGCTCGACCCGGTATCCTTTGCGCTCCAGCGTACCGACCGTCCGGGCGCGCAGGGGGGTGCGCTCCGGGAACGGCCCCATGGCGTCCTGCAGCCGCGCGCGGATCGTCGCCTGCCGCCGCTGCCAGTCGGCGCGCGAGACGAGGGGCGCCACGGCCTGCTCGCGCCGTGCCAGCTGGTCGTAGCCTTCTGCCGCCAGGTGCTGGTACAGCACGTTCTCCAGGTCCGAAAACGCCAACCAGTCCTCCAGCACCGATAGCTCCTCCTGCGCATGGCTAACGCGGGCGGGGGCCAGGAGAAGAAGGCCGACTAGAAGGTGGAGCACGACGGTGCGCGTATTCATCGGGCAGGCCCTGTATCGACCGGTTCACATTGTAGTGCGGCCTTCCTAGATTAATGGGACCTTCAAGAAAAGTCAACGGCCGGTCGGAACGGACGAGTTCCGCCACCACGCAGGCAAGCGCTGATCATGAGGCCATCCTGGATATTCGGCATGATGGGGGTGTTCCTGGGGGCGATGATCGCCGGCGGGCCCGTTTGCACGGCGCAGCCCATCGCCGGCGTGCAGGAAATCGCTGCGCTCGCCATGCCGGACTGCGACGGCCTCGCCGTGGGCGACATCGACGGGGACGGCGACCTCGACCTGCTCAGCTCCGCCAGCCGCGACGGACAGGTCGTCTGGTTCGAGCAACGGGGCACGGCTGCACGGTGGGCACGCCACGCCATCTACAGCGCCGAGTACACCGATCCGAAGATTGAAGGGAATGCGCTGGGGGATTTCGACGGCGACGGGCAGCTCGAAGCCGTGACATTGGATCAGCGCGCCGGCCGCATCCTGTTGCACCGTCCCGCGGGCGATCCCGCCGGACCGTGGGAGACGGTCGCGCTTCGCACGGATCGGGAAACCCTGCAGGATGCGCTCGTCGCCGATCTGAACGGGGACGGCTCGCCCGAGCTGGTCTACACGTGGGAAGGCGGCCAGAAAGGCCGTGGGGGCGTCCACCGTCTGATGCTAACCGGAGGCGATGTGCTGGAGCCGGACCACTGGCAGGACCGTGCCCTCATCACCCACGAAAGCGCGTGGTGGCTGGCACCACGCCTCTTCGATCGATCAGGATCCGGCGCGGAGCAGGAACTCATCTACACGGCGCGGCATCTGCTCGGTCGCAACCCGGCCGGTCAACCCGGGCTCTTTCGGCTGAGCCCCTCCGGCGACGACGGCCCCTGGCAGCGGCACGTCATCGACGATCGCCTGCCGCATCCGCTGCACGTCGACGCCGGCCAACTCACCGCGGATGGTCCGCCGCACGACCTCGTGGTTGGCGGGTTTGAGGTCGCCCACGTCTACTGGTACGACGCCGACAAGAACTGGCAGCGGCACGCGCTTACGCCGCCGCCCTTCGCCGATGGGCCGGTGACGCGGATCTGGAATGTGGAAACGGTGCCGGTTCCGGGCCCGTCGCGTGACGCCGTGCTCGCCATCCCCGAGGTCGACGGCACTTCCGCCATGGTGCTCTTCCAGTGGGGTGGGGACCGCTACGAGGGCACGGTGCTAAAGCAGCTGCCCTACGGCCATGCGATGGAAGATCGGATTGTCGTGCGCGACCTCACCGGCGACGCGATGCCGGAGCTTATTATTGCCGACTCCGGCGGCGGCAGGCTGCGCGTCTTTCAGTTGCGCCGGGCCGACGAATGACGCCCCTCCAATCCGGAGGCGCACAGACGCCCTCCTCGACTTTTTCTCCCCATTAAGCTCCGCCCATCCATGCCCCATGCACGCTACTTAGCCGGTCTGCTCGCCCTGTTCGTAGGGCTCGCAGGGCCCGCCATCGCACAGGCGCAGCAGCCCGAGCGGCCAAACATCGTCTTCGCCTTTGCCGACGACTGGGGCGCGCACGCCGGCGCCTACGGTACCAAAGGGCTAGACACGCCCACGTTCGATCGGGTGGCCGAGGACGGAGTGCTCTTCGAACACGCGTTCGTGGCGGCGCCGAGCTGCACGCCCTCCCGCGGCGCGGTGCTCACGGGGCAGCACATCTGGCGGCTCGGGCCCGGCGCCAATCTCCACTCGACGTTGCCCGCCGCGCTCCCCGTCTATCCGGCGCTGCTGGAGGCAGCGGGGTACTTCGCGGGCCACACCGGAAAGGGCTGGGGGCCGGGCACCCTCGAACCGGGCGGCCGCTCCGAGCGCCCGGCAGGGACGCCGTTCGACAGCTTCGACGCGTTCCTGGCAGCCCGGCCGGACGGCGCCCCGTTCGTCTTCTGGTTCGGAAGCAGCGATCCGCACCGCCCGTTCGATGACAGCTTGCGCCAGGCGATGCGGATCGATCCGGCCACGGTGACCGTGCCGCCCTACTTGCCGGACGTCCCGACCGTGCGACGGGACATTGCCAACTACTACGCCGAGGTGCAGCGCTTCGACCGGGACGTCGGCGCGCTGCTGGAGCGGATCGCGCAGGCCGGCGAACTCGATAACACGATCGTCGTGATCAGCGGCGATCACGGGTGGCCGTTCCCGCGCGGCAAGTCGCACCTCTACGATGCGGGCAGCCGCGTGCCCCTCGCCATCCGCTGGCCAGACGAGGCCGAAGCGCAGCGCACCGTGAGCGATTTCGTGAGCCTGATCGACCTGGCGCCCACCTTGCTAGAGGCGGCCGGCGTGGAGCCGCCCGCGCAGATGCAGGGGCGCAGCCTCGTCGGTCTGCTTCGCAGCGAACGGGCGGGTCGCGTGGAGGAGCACCGCGCGCATGTGATTCTGGCCAAGGAGCGGCATCACGGGCTGAGCCGGCCCGACAGTGCCGGCTATCCTTCGCGGGCGATCCGCACCGAGCAGTTCCTCTACATCCGAAACGTTAAGCCCGAGCGGTGGCCGGCCGGTTCGCCCCGCATCAGCTCCAGCCAGTGGATTTTCAGCGATACGGACGACGGGGCCGCCAAGCGCTGGATGATCGATCACGCCGACGATCCCTTGGTGCGGCCGCTCTTTCTCCTGTCGTTCGGCAAGCGGCCCGCTGAGGAGCTGTACGACCTGCGCACCGATCCGCACCAGATGCACAATGTGGCGGGCGACCCGGAGTACGCGATGGTGCGCGACCACCTCGCGCACACGCTGGAGCAGGAGCTGCGTGCGCTGGAGGACCCCCGCATGATCGGCGGCGCCGAGCGGTTCGACGACTACCCGTACTACGTGGGCTATGGGATGGAGGCGGTCGAGCCGCCCGCGCCCGTGCGCCGCGCCCTCCGCCTGCCGCGGTGAGTGGGGAGCGATCTCACGGCCTAAACCGGCTTCAGCCCCCGAGCCGAGCGCCCCCACGGCCCCCGCTCGCCGTGAGCCCTCTGCATTGACAGACCCCTTGGATTATCACCAGATATGCCAATGACCCGCCTAGTTACGATTGCCGTACTCCTGGCCAGCTGGATCGTGCTCGCGGGCTGTGACCGGTCCCGCGAGAGCGCGTCCATCCCTGAGCGGCCCAACATCGTGTTGATCCTGGCCGACGACCTCGGCTACTCCGACATCAGCCCGTACGGGGCCGAGATCGAAACGCCCACCCTCCAACGCCTGGCCGAGGGCGGAATGCGGTTCACGCTGATGCACAACACCAGCAAGTGCTTTCCGTCGCGGGCCGAGCTCCTCGCCGGCGTCTATCCGGAGCAGTCCCACATGCACGATGATCCGGGGGCCTTCGAGAACTCGGTGATGATCGGCGAGGTATTGAAACAGGTCGGGTACCGCACGCTGTTTGTCGGCAAACACCACGGCACCGACAACCCGTACCACTGGGGGTTCGACCATTATCGGGGGCTGCGGGACGGGGCCGCCAACTACTTCAATCCAGGCGAGCAGCGGCCCTCCGATCCCGGTCCGCCCGCGCAGAAGGCGTGGGCGTATCCGCGCACGTTTGCGTTTGACGATTCCCTCGTCGCGCCTTTCACGCCCGAGCCAGGGTATTATGGCACCGACACGTGGACCGACTGGGCGCTCGATCTGCTGAAGCAGTACGAAGGGGAGCAGAAGCCTTTCTTCCTGTACCTCTCGTACCAGGCGCCGCACGACCCGCTTCAGGCGCCGCAGGAGACCATCGCGAAGTACGACGGCGTCTACGACGAGGGGTATGCGGCGATTCGGCAGGCCCGCTACGAGCGCCTCGTCGATTCGGGCCTGATCGATGCCGACACCTATCCGCTGTCGGCGCCGACCTACCGGGACTGGGAGCAGCTCAGCGCGGCGGAGCAAGGCGACCAGGCCCGCCGGATGGAGGTCTACGCCGCCATGATCGACCGGCTGGATCAGAACATCGGGCGCGTAGTCGATTACTTGGCGCAGCGCGGCGAACTCGAGAACACGCTCGTCATGTTTGCCTCGGACAACGGTGCCTCGGCCGAGGTCGTGCAGATCGGCGACGGGCCGATCGGCTCGGTGACGCGCTGGGCCTCGCTCGGGGCCGACTGGGCGAACGTGGGCAACACCCCGTTCCGGTACTACAAAAACTACAACTACCAGGGCGGGACGGCGACGCCCTTCATCGTGCACTGGCCGGCCGTCGTCGACCCCGGGACCGCCAGCGAGTACGTCAGCCGGTTCGTTGACATTATGCCCACGCTGGTCGAGATCACCGGGGCCACGTATCCGGAGCGGTACCGGGAGGCCCCCGTCGTGCCCATGCAAGGACGGTCGCTGGTGCCGGTCTTCCGCGGGGAAGCCCTCCAGCGGGAGGGGCCCCTGTTCTGGAAGTGGCAGGACAGCCGGGCGGTCTACCGCGACGGATGGAAGCTCGTGGAGCACGGCGACAGCGGATGGGAGCTGTATAACTTCGATGCGGACCGCTCCGAGACGCGCAACCTGGCGCCGCAGCGCCCGTCGCTCGTCGCGACGTTGGATTCGATCTGGACCCGGTGGTACGACGGCACCGCTCGGTACCGGAATCCGGAAACCCCGTAATGCGACGCGGCCTCGTCGGGCCATCCCGTCGCCGCGTTATGATAGCCCCCACATACCATACTAGCCTTTCAGGCCCATGCGTTTTCGTCCGTTGTTTCTCGTGCTGCTCACTGCCCTGGTCCTGAGCGTCGGCCTTGCGGCCTGCACGCCTGGATCGGCGCAGCAGGCCGCCCTCATCGATCGCACGGATCCAATTCAGCCCAGCACGGAGAATCCCTCGTACTGGAGCTACGCCGGTGAGCCGGTGCTGCTGCTCGGCGGCAGCAAGCAGGACAATCTCTTCCAGATCGCGAATCTGGAGGCGCATCTCGACAGCCTCGCCGCGGCCGGCGGCAACTATGTGCGCAACACGATGAGTTCGCGGGACGAAGGCGACGTCTGGCCCTTCCACCAGCGCAACGACGGGCGCTATGACCTCACCCGGCTCAACGACGCATACTACCATCGCTTCGAGCGGCTCCTCCGCGCAGCGTACGAGCGCGACATCATCGTGCAGTTGGAGCTGTGGGACCGGTTCGACTACGCGCGGGCGCCGTGGCAGGATAACCCCTTCCGCCCGGCCAACAACGTGAACTACACCCCTGCCGAGAGCGGCCTGGCCAATACGTACACCCAACACCCGGCGACCAACGAGAATCCGTTCTTCCGCTCCATTCCTGCCGAGGAGGAGAACCGCGTGCTGCTCCCGTTCCAGCGGGCCCACATCGATCGCTTGCTGGACATTGCGCTTGACTACCCCAACGTTTTGTACGTGATGGATAATGAGACGGACGCCAACCCGCACTGGCCCCGGTACTGGGCCAGCTTCGTGAAAAACCGGGCGGCGGAGGCGGGGCGCCGCGTGTACGTGACGGAGATGTGGGACGCGTGGGACCTCAAGGATCCGCAGCACCGGCTTACGCTCGACCATCCCGAGCTGTACGACTTCGCCGACGTCTCCCAGAACAATCACAACACGAACCAGACGCACTGGGACAACCTGCAGTGGGTGCGGCGCTACGTGAGCGGCCGGCCCCGTCCGCTCAACAACGTTAAGATTTACGGCGCCGATACGGGGACCTATGGCACCACGCGTGACGGCATCGAACGCTTCTGGCGGTCCATCCTGGGTGGGGCGGCCTCCGTCCGGTTTCATCGCCCCACGGCGGGCATCGGGCTGAGCGGCACGGCCTGGCATCACATCCGCAGCGCCCGGCGGCTCAGCGCGGCGTTCGACGTGCACCGCGCCGTGCCCGACTCCGCGAGCCAGCAACTCCAGGACCGCGAGGCGGACGAGGCCTACCTGAGCCGGGTTCCGGGCGAGGCGTATGCCGTCTACTTTCCCGAGGACGGTGCCGTCGAGCTCGACCTCTCGGCGGACGAGGGGGCTTTTCAGTTGCGATGGTTGGAGGCCGCCACGGGGGCCTGGCAGGAGGGCGTCTCCATCAACGGCGGACAGGTGCACACGCTTACGGCGCCCGGGGGCGAGCACTGGATCGGCCTGCTCACGCGCTGATCCGGCGCCCAGCCGCAGTGCGCTGGGGCGGGGCCTGCGCGGGCTGCACGCCAGGCGGTGCCGGTCGCTTCACGCGAGCTCGGGCTACAGCTCTGCGTGCCAGAGCCCGTGCATGGCCTGCTCGAAGTCGATGAACGCCCGCGCCCTGAGGCCGACCTCTCCGGCGCTCACTTCCAGAAACTGCATGCGGTCGTACGTCTGATCCCAATGGTCCAGGATGGCGATCTGCCCGTCGAATGCCGGCGTGGATGTGCGGAGGTGCTGTACCAGCGTCCACACGTCGCGCATCGACAACTCCGCGTCGCTGTCGCGCACGTCGATGAATAGATCGTGACCCTGCTCGTGTGCTTCCTGAAGCAGCTGACCAAACCGCGTCTGGCACCGCTCCAGGTCGAGCGGGCCCTCGTGATCCAGGTGCAGAAAGTGGGGCGTCTCGATGAGGCGGACGGTCGACATGCCGATGAAGCCGCTTGCCGAAGAGCACGACCGGGTGCTGCACGTGACGCATCACGATAGGCTCGAAGGTGCTGCTGCAACGGGAATGGTCCTTTCGTGTTTGGGCGCCATCTCAAAGCTCATCCCATCTCGGGGGCATCCTCACGCGCCGTCCGCGGAAGCTGGACGGTGAACGTCGAGCCCTCGCCCTTGACGCTCTCGACGGTGATTGAGCCGCCGAGTAGCTCGACAAGGCGTTTCGTGATGGTCAGTCCCAGGCCGCTGCCTTCGAACGCGCGCGCATCGCCCGTCGACTCCTGGGTGAACGCCTCAAACAGGTGCGGGACAAACGCGGGGTCGATGCCCACGCCTGTGTCCGTGACGTCGATCACGAACGTATCCGGATGGCCGGCCAGCCGTACCGTGACGTGCCCGCCGCCATCCGTGAACTTGATGGCGTTGCTGATGAGGTTGCTGACGATCCGTCGCAGCGCGGTCGGGTCGATGGTGGCCCGGGTGGGGGCGGGGGGCACGGTCACGTCCAACTGGACGTCCGCCTCCCGAGCCTGCGGTCCGAAGCTCTCGGCGAGGTTGCGCACGAGCGGGCGCAGGTTCACCGCCTCAGGCCGCAGTATCATCGAGCCGGCCTCGAGCTGGGAGAGGTCAAGCACGGAGTTGAGCGTGTTGAGCAGGCGCCGTCCCCCGCGAAGGATGAGCGTGGTGAACTGGTCGGCCGATGCGGGCAGGTCCATGTCCCGAAGTAGTTCGCTGAAGCCGATGATGGAGGTGAGTGGGGTGCGGATCTCGTGGCTCATGTTCGTCAGGAACGCCGACTTAAGGCGGTTCATCTCCTCCGCCGTTTCCTTGGCCGCGATCAGTTCGCGCTCGCGCTCTGTGCGCTCCGTGACGTCCAACACGGTGCCGGTCAGCCGAGTCATCACGCCGCGTGCGTCTAAGGTGGCCGCACCGCGCTCATGAATCACGCGTTCTTCGCCGTCGGGGCGGGTAACCCGAAACTTGATGTCGATCGGGGTCCCGTGCTCGCGGAGGCGCTGCTGCTGGGCGCGGAGCGCGGCCCGGTCGGCCGGGTGGACCGAGGCCATGAAGTCGTCGAACGTGACCGGTTCCTCCGGGTCCCATCCGAAGATGCGACGGGTTTCGTCCGACCAGTAGAGCGCGCCGGTTTGGAGATTTCGTTCCCAACTGCCAAGGTGTGCGATTTCTTGTACGTGAGCCAACCGTTCCCGGCTCCGGCGGAGCTCCCGCTCGGCGCGTTTGCGCTCGGTGACGTCCATGAGGAGGCCGTCCCATAAGATGGCGCCGTCGCGCTGGAGGCGAGGCTGTGAGGCGGCCTGTACCCAGCGAAGTGCCCCGCTGGGCGCCGTGTAGCGCCCTTCCCATTCCCACGGTGCCCGATGATGGGCCGAAGTGCGCATTGAGGCGGTAAAGGCTTCACGGTCGGCCGGGTGTATGCGTCCGAGGAGCGCTTCTGGGTCGTCCATGGCTTGCTCCGGACGAACGCCCGTCAGCGCCTCGATACTGGGGCTGATGTAGGGGATGGAGAGCGTACCGTCGGGCGCCATCGCGAACTGGTACACGACGCCCGGCATGTTCTGCACGAGCGCCTGGAAGCGCTGCTTCTGCTCCTTGGGGTGGGTGATGTCGCGGGAGATGCCCACAATTTCCGTTACGGTCCCGTCGTTCATCACGGGCGAGAGTCTCGTGTGGAAGAGGCGCCGCCCGTTGGGAAACGGCAGCTCTTCCTCGTACTCGATGACGTCGCGCTCGGCCACGCAGCGGCGGTAGTTCGCGGCGACGCGGGCCCCGACTTCCGGGCCGAGCACGTCGCGCGGTGTGCGGCCCCGGACGGCCTCCATCGACAGCCCCGTGACCTGCTCGTGGGCGGCATTGAGTCGTACGATCTCGAACGAAGGGTCCGCCGCCGGCCCTTGTACGTCGAGGAGAAAGAGGGCATCCTGGGTGTGGTCAAACACCGTCTCGTACTCGCGCGTCAGCGCGCGCAACTGGTGCTCCATGGTCTGGCGCTGCTTGACTTCGGAGCGCAGCGCCAACTCGTCCATCGCCATGGCCGCCAGGTGTTGGAGCTGACGAAGCCGATCAGCCGGCGGCGCGTGCGGCGTGGTGTCCAGGACGCACACGGTGCCGAGCCGATGGCCGTCCGCGGTTTCGAGCGGGGCGCCGGCGTAAAAGCGAATTCCAGGGTCGCCGGTTACGTACGGGTTGTCGGCGAAGCGGTCGTCTTCGGCTGCGTCCTCCACGACCGTGGGGCCGCTCGACTGGATCGCATGCACGCAGAAGCTGACGTCCAGGCGGGTCACGCGCTCGTCAAACCCGACCATTGATTTCGACCACTGCCGATGGGCATCCACGAAGTTCACGGCGGCAAAGGGCGCATCAAAGAGGTGGGCCGCCAGTTCGGCGATGCGGTCGAACGCCGCCTCCGAAGGGGTATCCAGGATGTCGAACGCACGTAGCGCCGCCAGCCGCTCGGGATCGTCCGGAGAGGGTACGGTGCCAGAGACATGCTCGGAGGAGGCACTGCTCATGAGAAATCAGGGTACTGCAGCAAAAGGACGTGTAGCAGGGAGGGGGCGCTACGTACACATATTAAGCAGGAATGATCAACAGCAGGCCGAGCCCTCCAGCGGCTGGGCCATCCCGGGTTGTGTGCCGCCATGTCAGGGGGCGGCGGCAACCACGCGTTCGTCCACCGCACAAAGCAGGCGCCGCGTCAGGCGTGGGCGTGTGGAAATCCATTGAAGACCAGCGGTGGGCGGAGCTACTTGTTGTCGTGTACATACACGGTTTCCGTCAATCCTCTGATGTTTGCATACATTGCCATGCCGGATCCGCCCGATAGGCCCGCCCACGAGGTCATGCAGACGTGCGCCGCCAACCACGTGCGGATGGCAGCCCGGGCCGTGACACGGGTCTTTGACCGCGCATTGCAGCCGGTGGGGCTCAAAGTCACACAGCTTACCATTCTGATGGCCCTCGCCCGTCACTCCTTCGCGTCCATCACGGATATGGCCGACCAACTCGCGCTCAAGCGGTCGTCGCTCTCGCGCAACCTGAGCCGCCTGGAGAAGAAGGGGCTCCTCGTCATCGAGACAGCGGGCCGGTCGCGGCGCGCAAGGCTCACGCGCGACGGGTGGTCCAAGGTGGAGGAGGCTTATCCGCTGTGGCGTCAGGCCCAAGCGCGGGTGGAGGAGCGCCTGGGCGCGGACCGCTGGAGTGAGGCACGCACGTTGCTCCGATCACTGGCTTACGTCAACACGTCGTAGCGTCCCCCCTGTCCGCTGCGACCTGGGTGAGCCGATGTTCACCGCTTGGTGGGCGCTGGATCGCCCGGTTTCACCTTTCATCCCCAGAACGACAACGGCTCATCATGACCACGACCGACGCATCGCGTATCCTCGTAACCGGGCTGGGCGCGCTCACGCCCATTGGCTTGTCGCCCGACGCATTCTGGGACGGGCTCATGCGCGGACAAAGCGGCGCAGCGCCCATCACCCGGTTCGACGCGAGCGCTTTCAAGACCCGGTTCGCCTGCGAACTGGAGGGCTTTGATCCGCAGGATTTTATGGATCGCAAGCAGGTGTCGCGGTTCGATCCGTACTGCCAGTACGCCTTGGCGGCGGCGCGGCAGGCGCTCGACGATGCAGGGCTTGACCCCGCGGCGCTCACGCAATCGGAGAAGGATCGGGTGGGCGTCATCATCGGCACCGGGATGGGCGGCGTGGGCCTGTTCGAAGAGCAGGCCCGGACGCTGGCCGAGCGCGGTCCGGACCGGATCTCGCCGTTCTTGGTGCCCATGATGATTCCCAACATGGCGGCGGGCATCGTGGCCATGGAGTTTGGCCTCCGCGGCCCGAACCACTGCGTTGTGTCGGCATGCGCGTCGGGCAACCACGCCATCGGCGATGCCATGGCCGCACTTCGTAGCGGACAGGCCGATGTCGCCATTTGCGGCGGAACAGAGGCGCCCATCACGCCGCTCACCGTGGGCGGGTTTGCCGCCATGCGCGCCCTCTCTACGCGGAACGACGATCCCGAGCACGCCAGCCGCCCGTTCGATGCGGACCGCGACGGGTTCGTGGCCGGTGAGGGGGCCGGCATGCTGATCCTCGAAACGTACGAGCACGCCATGGACCGCGGCGCCGAGGTGTACGCCGAGGTCGCTGGCTTCGGCGCGTCGGCAGATGCTTACCACTATGCCGCGCCGGATCCGGACGGCGAGGGGGTTGTGTTAGCCATGCAGCGCGCGCTCGAAGACGCCGCCCTCCCGCCGGACGCCGTCGACTACGTAAACGCTCACGCGACGAGCACGCCGGCCGGCGACCCAATCGAGACGAAAGCCATTCGGGCGGCCCTCGGCGAACACGCGGATCAGGTCAAGGTCTCGTCCACGAAGAGCATGACGGGCCATCTGCTCGGCGCGGCGGGGGCCATCGAAGCCATCGCCAGCATTCTCGCCATCAACCGGGGCGCCGTGCCACCGACGATCAACCTCGACACGCTGGATGAGGCGTGTACCCTCGACGTCACCCCGAACGCGCCGGTGGAGATGCCGGTGGCCATTGCCGCCAACAACGCCTTCGGCTTCGGCGGGCACAACACGACGACGGTCTTCCGTCGGTTCACCGACTGACCGGCTCACCGCGTATTCCGTGTCCTCCCTCAACACAACGTCCCATGAATAGCGACTACCAACCCATTGCCTGTAGCTTCTACGATGAGTTGGGCCTCCGCATGATGCGCGGGCGGCCCTGCACGCTGATCATCGATGACGCGGACGGTCTCCGGACGATCGAAGCCGTCATTCAAGACGTGTACAGTGAGGAGAACGCCGAATACGTCCGGCTCGATGACGGGCGGCGCGTGCGGCTCGACCGCATCCAGCGGCTCGACGACGTGGCGCGCCCCAGTGCGTGCTGACGGCAGTTTTCGGCGTACCGCTTCGGCCTCCATGCGCTCCATGTAGTCGACGCCCCACGCGCACATCGACTCGCAGGACGGGCCGGAGCGTCTGGCCGAAGCTGGTCAGTGAGTACTCGACGCGCGGCGGCACTTCCGCGTAGGCCTCCCGGTGCACTCCGCCAGCCGCCTCCGGCTCTTGCGGGTACTAAGACAGCATCTTCTTCGTGATGCCGGGAATCGGCCGTCGCTCACCATCCGACGCGCGCAACTATGCGCTTACGCCGTGGTGAAGTTGATATCGTTGTGGCTCCCGTCGCAGAACGGCTTCGCGTCGGAGGCGCCGCAGCGGCAGAGCGCGCCTTTGCGGCCGGCGCACGTGCTCTCGTCGGTCGCCTCGACGGTGACAGGTCCCTCGACGAGCAGCGGCCCATCCGCCGCCGTCCGGATGCGCAGCGGGTCGTCCGCGCCGTCGGCGTCGCCGGAGAGCCGCTCGGCCTGGAGGACGCCCGGGTCGTCGAAGGCGCCGTCGTGGCTGCCATCGCAGAGCGGTTTGTTGTCGGACAGGCCGCAGCGGCAGAGCGCCAGGCGCGTGTCGCGCAGGAGCACCGCGCCGTCGCTGTCGACGAGCTCCACGTCGCCGCGGACGAGCAGCGGGCCGTTGGGGAAGAGCGCGATGCGGTTGGCTTCCGGCGCCGTCTCCGGGTCCGTGCCCCCGCGTTGCATGTGGAGCGCGCCGGTGGGGCAGCGCTGCACGACGTCCTCGATGGCGTCCGCGTCGGCCGGGGCCGGGTCGATCCACGGGCGGCGGTCCGGATCAAACACGGCCGGCAGGCCCTGCACGCACGCCGCCGCGTGAATGCAGCGCTTCTGATCCCAGGTGACCGTGACGTCGTCGTTTTCGTAGGTGAAGACCTTGGTTTCCATGGGGGAAGGGATATTGGACGGGGCGTGTGCGATGGGGGGAGCATGGTTGAAAAGGGGCGCGCAGGAAATGGACTGCCACGCCCATTTCCCATACGCATTGGGCGGGTGGGCGTGCCCAGATGGCTGGGGCTGTGCGGGCGACGCTCGGCCCGGGGGGCCGTTGCGTCGCAGCGCGTGCATCGCGAATGCGTTCCTTATCCAACCGTCGCATGCGCGAAGCGGTTTGCGAGACGGGGCGTTCTCTGCTGTACAGCAGAAGCAGAATGCTAGCAGACTGTCGCTTCCAGGTTACGCTGCACAGTGTACAAGCCCGGCACCCGGCCGAAGCTCTCCACGTACCGATCGGTAAGTCGTTGGCGGAGGGCGGCCACCGCGTCGCTGCGGACGAGGCACACGATACATCCGCCAAAGCCGGCCCCGGTCATGCGGGCGCCGAACACGCCGGGGGTTGCCTGCGCCGCCTCCACGAGCGCATCGAGTTCGGATGTGCTCACGGCGTAATCGTCGCGTAAGCTGCGGTGAGAAGCGTCCATAAGGCGGCCGAACCCCTCGAGTTGGTGCCGGCGGAGTTGGTCCACACCGGCGCGCACCCGCTCGTTCTCGCGGACCACATGCCGAGCGCGGCGGTGGATATGGTCCGGAAGCCGTGCACCGTGTCCCTCAAGGAGCGCGGGCGTCACGTCGCGAAGCGCCTTGACCTGATGGTCGAATTGCCGGAAGAAGGCAACGGCCTTCTCGCACTCGGCGCGGCGCTCGTTGTACTTGGAGTCGGCCAACTCGCGGCTCACGCGGCTGTCGGCGATCACGAGTGCGGCGTCGTCGAGGGGCAGGGGCACGTGTTCGACGTCGAGCGTGCGGCAGTCGAGCGCCAGCGCGTGGCCGCTTCGCCCGAGGCGGGCCGCCATCTGGTCCATGATGCCGCACTCCACGCCGGCGTATTGGTGCTCAACGGTCTGGCAGAGCCGAGCCGTAGCTGTGGCGTCGAGGTCGAGCCCGAAGAGGGCATCGAGGCCGAGGGCCACGGCCACTTCTAGGGCGGCCGACGAACTCAGTCCCGCGCCGATGGGCACGTTGCCGTAAATCACCCCTTCAAAGCCCGATGGGATATCGGTCTGCTGGCGAAGCTCCTGCGCGACGCCCGCCGCGTACTGGGCCCATCCGGGCAAGTCGTCGAAGGGCGGGTCGTGCAGCGCGTACGCGACGGCTTCTTCCATGTTGAGCGAGCAGAGGTGTACCATGGCGTCGGAACGCCGCCGCAGCGCCACAAAGATCGCGCGGTCGATCGTGGTGGGGAGCACGAAGCCGTCGTTGTAGTCGGTGTGGCCCCCGATCAGGCTCACGCGACCGGGGGCATACGCCACCGTAATCGCGCCCGGGTCCGATCGCTCCGCGGGGTCGAAGTGCTCGTCGAAGGTGCTTCGCAACTCATCCACGATCGCACTCGCCGAGCGCGTGGTATCGTTGGAGGGAGCGTCCTGGGGAGGAGAGGGGGGCATAGGACCTGTGCCGTAGTGAGAGGGAGAGCCGAGGAAACGAGAAATCCAGGGGGGGCGGGCGGAGGGCCGGAGCCATCCACCGTCCAATCTACAACGTGCTAACCGGCCACGCCGCGTCTACCAGAAGATGATGTAGAGCGCGATGGTGATGGCCACCACGGCCGCGCCGGCCGCGGCGGCCATCGGGTGCGGCGTGAGGTCGATGTCGCTGCGCGTTTCCATCACCTTGGGCTCGTCGAGCGGGTTGCGCAGCGTCGCGATCGTCATCGTTGCCACGACGGCGGCGAACGTGATCGCCATGTGGTTGAGGAAGGCCATCTCGGGCAGCAACCACAGGAGCAGGCCGTACACGGGAATATTGACGAGCATCCCGCCGATGGCCGCCGCGGACGGCGCGCGAGGGACCAGCAAGCCAAAGGCAAACACGCCCAAGATGCCCGGCGAGATGAAGCCCTGAAACATCTGGATGTACTTGAAGACGCCCTCCACGAGACCAGGGAGCGGGGCCATCAGGCAGGCGAGCAGCACGAAGACGCCCGTCGCGATCCGGCCCACCACCATGAGGCGGTGCTGATCTGCCTCCGGGCGTAGGTAGCGCTTATAGATGTCGATCGTGAAAATGGTCGAGCACGAGTTGAGCATCGAGTCGAGCGAGCTCATGACGGCGCCGAAGAGGGCGGCAAAGAGGACGCCCCGCAGGCCCCAGCCGGGCAGCAGGTTGCTCATCAGCACGGGGAAGGCGTCGTCGCCGGAGCGGGCGATCTGCTCCGGGTACAGCTGGAAGGCGATGATGCCCGGCACGACGATGATGAAGGGCATGAGCAGCTTTAGGAACGCTGCGAAGATGACGCCTTTCTGACCTTCGTGGAGCGACTTGGCGCCGAGCGTCCGCTGCGTGATGAACTGATTCAGGCCCCAGTAATAGAGGTTCGGGATCCAGATGCCGATCAGCATCGCCGTCCAGGGAATCTCGGGATGATCGGCCGGCAACACCATGTGGAGCTTGTCGGCGTTCGTGTCGAGGAACGCACCGACGCCCCCGATCTCCGATAGCGCCAGGGTGGTGATGATGAGCCCGCCGAGGATGAGGGCGAGCCCCTGGATGAGGTCCGACCAGACGACGGCCTTCAGCCCCCCATAGATGGTGTAGCCGCCGGCGATCAGCCCGATGAGCCAGATCGAGGCGTAGAGATTGAGGCCGACGAGCCCTTCGAAGAGGATTGCCCCCGAGTAAAGCACGGACACGAGCAGGACGGCGACGTACGCCATGATCATATACGCGGCCATGAGCGTGCGCGGCGCGGGGCCGTAGCGGTGCTCCAGAAACTCAGGCATCGTGTAAATGCCCAGGCGCAAGAAGACCGGCAGCAGAAAGAGGGCGACCACGACGAGCGCCACGGCTGCCACCCACTCATAGCTGGCGATGGCGAGGCCGGCCGTCGCTACGCCCCCACCCGCCATCCCAACGATCTGCTCGGTGGAGATGTTGGACGCAATCAGCGACAGGCCGATGAGGGGCCATGTCAGGCCGCGGCCGGCCAGGAAATAGTCTTCGCCGGTTTCCTCGCCGCGCCCGGCGTACAGCGAGACGCCGATTACGAAGGCGAGAAAGGCGAAGAACGCGGTGAGGTCGATCCAGTTAAGAGCCAAACCGAGAAGAAGGCAGATGGAGGGGGAGCAACAGACCGGGGGCGGACGCAGGCGTCATCCGTCCAGACCCTCGGGGGCAGCATGGAAACAACGCGCGGGTCGCCGCGGAGCGTGGTGCGAGGGACGAGTATGAGTATAGGTTTTGCTCTCACAGAAATCAAAGCAGCGCCTGACAGGCAGCCCGGTCCAAGGAACGCCCCCTGCAGCGCCTACGGGTTCTGATGCAACCAGCTACGGGTGGACAAAAGGCCTAGTTAGCGGTAGGTTAAAAGGGACGGCGACGCTGTTGCTGCCTATCGTTTTCTGCCAGTGGATGAGTGGAGGGGGCTCTCGCATGACACGAGCGCTGCGATACGCGATAGCCATTGGTCTGGTGGGGGGATGGGTCGCCGTGAGTGCCCGTGCCGGGGGAACGGATGCGCAGCCCGAGGCGCGTTCGCCCAACATCGTGTTTGTCCTCGTGGACGACCTCGGGTACACGGACGTTAACCCGTACGCGTCGCATCCGGATCAGTACTACGAGACGCCCCACATCACGCGCCTAGCCGGGCAGGGCATGCGCTTCACGAACGCCTACGCGAACGCCGCCAACTGCGCGCCGACCCGGGCGGCCCTGATGAGCGGGCAGTACTATCCGAATCAGCCCATCTACACGGTCAACACGGGCGCCCGTGGCGACGCGGCCGACCGGCAGCTCATCCCCGCGGCGACCGCGACAACCCTTCCGCTCGAAAAGGTCACCCTGGCCGAGCAGCTCCAGGCGGCCGGCTACGCGACGGCCTTCATGGGCAAGTGGCACCTCGGCGACCCGCCCGAGGCTGGACCCCGGCAGCAGGGCTTTGACATCAACGTGGGCGGATACCGCGCCGGCCACCCGTCGTGGGACGGGCGCTACTTCGCACCCAATAACAATCCGGCGATCGACGACGCGCGGGACGGCGAGTACCTGACCGACTATCTTTTCCGAAAGGCGAACGAGTACATCCGCCAGCATCGGGACGCGCCGTTCTATCTCCAGCTTGCGCCGTATGCAGTGCACACGCCGCTGCAGGCCCCCGATGCGCGCGTCGCCCACTACGACCAGAAGGCGCCGGTGCACGGGCACAACAACCCCACGTACGCGGCCATGATCGAATCGGTCGACCGCGGGGTCGGGCGGATCCTGGAGACGTTGGACACGCTTGGGCTGACGGACAATACGATCGTGATCTTCACTTCGGACAACGGAGGCCTGGGCGGCTACCGCTCGATCGGCCTCGAAGAAAACGGCATTACCGATAACGCGCCGCTCAAAGGCGGCAAAGGCTCGTTTTACGAAGGCGGCATCCGTGTGCCGTTCATCGTGCGGTGGCCCGGTGTCGTGCGGCCCGGCACGACCACCGACGCGCCCGTCATCAGCCTCGACGTCTACCCGACGCTGCTAGACGCAGCCGGCGTGGAGCCGCCCTCCGGCGACGGGCTCGACGGCCAGAGCCTCCTGCCCGTCCTGGAGGAGCAGACGGCCTCGCTGGACCGGGACGCGCTCTACTGGCACTTCCCCGGATACCTGCAGGCGTACGGGCCCGGTCTGTGGCGCACCGCGCCCGTCAGCGTCGTGCGGGCCGGGCCGTGGAAGCTCCTCCATTTCTACGAGGACGACCGGCTTGAGCTCTACCATCTTGAGCGCGACATTGGAGAGACCCGTAATCTGGCCCAGGAGCGGCCGGCGAAGCGGGATGAGCTGGTTGAGCGCCTCAGGGCCTGGCTGGAAGCGACGGACGCGCCGCGGCCGCAACCGAAAGAATAACAGGGCGCGCGATTCCGCTTGGGTCCCGCCGGATACAGACCGACGGCCGCTGCGCCCACTTGATGACCATTGCCTTCTTCTCGAACACGAACCTGCTATGTTCTCCCGATTGCATACTCTCGCTGGATGCGCTCTGCTGGCGGCCGCGCTCGCCTTTGTCGGATGCGGCGGCGGCCCGGCCGAGCCGGAGCCCACGCGCCCGAACATCGTGCTGATCGTGGCCGATGACCTCGGATACGGCGACCTCGGCAGCTACGGCCAGCAGCAGATCCAGACGCCGCACCTCGACCGGATGGCGCAGCAAGGCCTTCGCTTCACGCAGTTCTACGCCGGCTCCACGGTTTGCGCCCCCTCCCGCAGCGTGCTCATGACGGGCCAGCACACGGGCCGCACGCCGATCCGTGGCAACAACGAGGTGCTTCCCATCGGGCAGCAGCCCCTGCCCGATTCGTCGGTGACGGTGGCCGAGATGCTCCGCGAAGCCGGCTACCGGACCGGCCTGTTCAAA
>JAAAPH010000465.1 GCA_009908415.1 Bacteroidota bacterium | reverse complement strand
CGGAACGGAACACGGTCGGGCACGGTTGCGAAGGCTGGGCCGCCGATCAATCCCCACCACTGAACAATCGAACGCTGTACCCATGGATCAGTCTCTCCGCGTTGGCATTCTGGGCGCCACGGGCGCCGTCGGACAAATCTTCGTGCAACTGCTCGCCGATCATCCCTGGTTCGAAGTCACCGCGCTGGCCGCGTCGGACCGCTCCGCCGGACGGTCGTACCGGGACGCCGTGAACTGGATTGGCAAGAATCCCATTCCGCCCCGCATCGCAGCGATGACGGTAGCGCCGACCGAGCCCGGGCTCGACTGCGACTTCGTGTTCTCCGGCCTCAGTTCGTCGGTCGCCGGCGAGGTCGAGCGCGCCTTTGCCGAGGCGGGCTACCCGGTGATCTCGAACGCGAAGAACTACCGGATGCAGGACGACGTCCCGCTCCTGATTCCGGAGGTCAACCCGGACCACATCGGGCTCATCGACGAGCAAGACTGGGGATCAGACGGCTTTATCGTCACGAATCCCAACTGCTCGACGGTTGGGCTCGTGTGTGCGCTGCGCCCGCTCGCCGACGCGTTCGGCGTGGAGCTCGTGCAGGCCACGACGCTGCAGGCGCTCTCCGGTGCGGGGCATCCGGGCGTGCCGAGCCTCGACGCGCTGGGCAACGTGATTCCCTACATCGGCGGCGAGGAAGATAAGATGACCACCGAGCCGCGCAAGCTGCTCGGCGCGTTTGCCGATGGGGAGATTACGCCGGCCGACATTACGGTGAGCGCGCAGTGCAACCGCGTTCCCGTGAAAGACGGCCACACCTCGTGTGTGTCGGTGAAGCTGACCCGAGACGCCACGCCCGAGGCGGTGCGCGAGGCGCTCCGTAGCTTCGCGTCGCCCCTCGCAGGGAAAGAGCTCCCCAGCGCGCCGGAGACGTTCATCCACGTCGACGACGCGCCCGACTACCCGCAGCCGGATCGGCACGTGAACCGGGGCGATGGCATGACCGTGTCCGTGGGGCGCGTGCGCCCGTGCGAGGTGCTCGACATCAAGTTCGTCACGCTCGTCCACAACACGGTGCGGGGGGCCGCCGGGGGCGCCGTCCTGAACGCCGAGCTCCTCGCGCAAGAAGGCTACCTCATGCCGCGCCGCGCCCGCGCGGCGGCCCGCGCCTGATCTCCCACTCCGGCCTGGGCCGTCTGCAACGGACGGTCGCCGCACTCCCCGAACCCGAAGAGACTCCGCCGTATGGCTCAGTTCCCCAACGTCCGCCACGCCCAAGACGAGGACCAAGAACGCATCGGAGGGCTGTGGCTCGATCTGCTGAATGAGCAGGCCGCACGGGACGACCGTTTTGCTGTTGCCGATGACGCGTTGGAGCGGTGGAACAACGACTACGCCGTGTGGCTGACCGATGAGACGCAGGCGATCTTCGTGGCCGAGCAGGGAGGGACCATCGAGGGGTTCGCGACGGCGCACCGCTGGGGGCCGCCGCCCATCTACGCTGAATCGTCCGAGGTGTATTTGGACGAGCTCTACGTAGCGCCCGCGGCGCGGCGGCAAGGGCTCGGCACGCAGCTCGTACACGCCGTGCGCCACTGGGCCGAGTCGCTCGGGGCGGGGCGCATCCGCCTGCAGATGATGACGGCCAACCCCGAGGCCGAAGCGTTCTGGGCATCACTCGGCGCCGAGCCATTCACCACGACGATGACCATGGAGCTCGAACCCGCCACGGACGGCGCAGCGGACGCGTCGTCTCGGCAGATCGGCTTCCAGTGACCAGCTCGCCATGCTTCGAGCAGCAGGCCCGCCGGCGTCGGCTGGGCGGACCTGTTAGCCAGCGCCTAGGCGCTGATCGGCACCGGCCGATATGAAACTCCAGGTAAGAAGGGTGGAATGGGAACTCCGTCGCGGCACGTAACTAAAAACCCGTCCACATACCCAAGCGGGTGTAGCTCAGTGGCTAGAGCATCTGCTTGCCATGCAGAAGGTCGTGAGTTCGAATCTCATCACCCGCTCCGCAATCCAGACGCCGTTTCCCTCATTGGGAGGCGGCGTTTTCTCTTTGGCTCCGTCCAGAGGCGCCCCGACGGATTGAGCCACACGGCGTATCGCTCGTCGACTGGTCGCGGCGCGGCGTAGGGCGGCTGCCCCGGCCGGACGTCCCGTCGCGCTGCATGGCGTGCGGGCTACGAGTACCCGCCCGCTTGGAGGTCGCCCTCGCCCTGGGCAGGGCGCGAGGTCCAACTGTATCCTTACGGTTACTTAATCTTGAGGTAACAGACGCATAGCATTGAGTTTACAGGGACCATTTCCCTAGCGGATACCATGAAAGGCGCGTCGTCTATGATTTCAAAGCAAACAGAAGATATGTCCTGGCTCCCAAAGATCGGCCCTGCATGTGGGGCACTGCTCCTGGCATGGATGGTGCTGTCGGTGACGTTCGCACAAGAGGCGTCCCCCGCCGCCGTCGAGGGCACGGTCGTCGATGACAGCGGCGTTCCGCTCCCGGGCGCGAACGTTCGCATCGGGGGAACGCAGCAGGGCGTGTCGACGGATGCCGATGGCCGGTACCGCATCACGTCCCTTCAGCCCGGGGAGGTGACGGTCGTCGCGTCGTTTGTCGGGTATGAGACGGCCCGGCGCACGGTGCGCCTCGACGCGGGCGCGGTCCGCACGGTCGACTTTCAGCTGGGAGCGAGCGCCGTGGCCCTCCGGGACGTGGTCGTGACGGCCCTGGGGATCGATCGCGAACGGCGGTCGCTCGGGTACGCCGTCGAAGACGTGGGCGGCGCCGAGCTGGCGCAGACGGGCGAGGTCAACGTCATGAACAGCCTGGCCGGGAAAGTGGCCGGGCTGAATGTGATCGGCGGGTCCGCCGGACTCGCAAGCACGCCCACGGTCACCATCCGGGGCGAGTCGTCGCTCGCCGGGGATAACCGCCCGCTCTACGTGATCGATGGCGTGCCGGTAGACAACACGCCGAACACGCAGTTCGCGGCCTCCCAATCCACGCAGGTAGATTTTGGGAACGGGCTGAGTCAGATCAATCCCCAGAATATCAAGGAAGTGAGCGTATTGAAGGGCCCGAGCGCCGCCGCCCTGTACGGCTCGCGCGCCTCCGATGGCGTGATCCTGATCGAGACGAAGGATGGCTCGGGCGAAGAGGGCATCGGCGCCACCGTCAACACACGGTTCCGCGCGAACAATGCCCTTCGCTTTCCGGACTATCAGAACGAGTACAGTTACGGCAATGGCGGGGCGTTCCAATACGTCGACGGCACCGAGGCGCCGGGCTGGAATTGGGGCGTCCCGCTGGATGAGGGGGTCGAGCGCACGCAGTTTCGGGGGCCGCGCGACGCGGACGGCAACCTCGTGCCCACGCCGGTTACGTCCGCACCAAATAACGTGCGCAACTTCTTCAACACCGGCGTGAGCCTGACCACCGATGTGGCCATCCGGGGCGGGGGCGAAGACGGCTCCTTCCGGGCGTCCATCTCGCGCAGCGACCGCACAGGCATCATGCCCAACACCGAGCTCGGTCAAACGAGTGCCGCGCTCGGGGCGAGCTACGAGGCCACCCGCGCCCTCACGGTCGATGTGAACGCCACCTACTCCAAGTCGACGAGCGACAACCTGCCCACGAGCGGCTACGGCTCGGAGTCCACCATGTACTTCTTCACGTGGGGCGCCCGTCACATGAACTTCGAAGAGCGCCTCCAAGACTACTGGGTCGATGGGGAGCAGGGCGCCCGGCAGGCACACAATGACCTGAACTGGACGAACAACCCATACTTCCAGGTCAACGAGAATACCAACCGCCTGGACCGCGACCGCCTGTTTGGCAACGTGTCCGCGCGCCTGGAGGTCACCGAGAACCTCAACATCCGGGCGCGGACCGGCCTGGACTACAGCGACCAGACGACCGAGCAGCGGAAGGCGTTCAGCACCATCACAGCCGCCAACGGATGGCTGCGGGAAACGGAGCGAAACTTCGTAGAGTGGAACTCGAATCTCCTGGTCAATTACGCGTTCGCGCTTGGCGAGGACGTCACGATCGAACCGTCCGTGGGCGCCAATTACATGCGCCAGACGCGCCGCAATCTGCAGTTGACGGCCCCCGCCCTGAGCGTCCCCGGGGTGTATAACATTGGCAACTCCCGGACGACGATCCAAACGAACGACGTGAACGAAGCGGAGGAAATTCTGGGCGTGTTTGGCTCGGGCACGATCAGCTATCAGGACGTCGTTTTCCTCGATATCACGGCGCGAAACGACTGGTCGAGCACCCTTCCGCTGGACAACAACTCCTACTTTTACCCGTCGGCGTCGCTCAGTATCATTGCCTCGGACCTGTTCGAGCTGCCCGACGGCCTGCCGCTCTCGTTCGCCAAGCTGCGCCTGAGCTGGGCGCAGGTGGGCAACGACACGGAGCCGTTTCGCCTTCGCAACACGTTCAGCTTTCAGCCGGCCTGGGGCAGCACGCAAGCCGTCAGTTCGGAAAGCAACCTCGCGAACCCGGACCTCCAGCCGGAGATTACCACGTCCTACGAGGTGGGCACCAACCTGCAGTTCTTCGACGCCCGCGTCCAGCTGGATGCGACCTACTACCGCAACACGACGCGCGATCAGATTCTGCGGGTTCCTCTCGCGCGCTCGACCGGCTTCGACAGCCGGCTCGTCAATGCGGGCGAGGTGCGCAACCAGGGCGTTGAAACCAGCCTTCGGCTGACGCCCGTGGAGGACCTAAACGGATTCGGGTGGGACCTCTACCTGAACTGGACGCGCAACCGGAGCACCGTCGTGGAATTGGCCGAAGGGATCGACGCCTTCGTCATCGGGACGGGGCCGGGGGGCGGCAGCGTGCAAGCCCGCGAAGGAGGGCGCATGGGAGACCTGTACGGGCGCGTCTTCGAGCGCGTGGACGACCCGAGCAGCCCGCACGCCGGGAAAATCATTTACGAAGGCGGATTCCCGCAGCTGACCGATGCGGTGCAGAAGATTGGCAATTACAACCATGACTGGCAAGGCGGAGTGGGCACCACGCTGAGCTACAAGAACGTCCGGCTGCGTGCTCTGCTCGACATCCGCCAAGGGGGGCGCATCTACTCGTACACCCATGCGACGGGCATTGAGGGCGGCTCGCTCGAAGGCACGACATGCTGCCGGAACGAGACCGTGGTGGGCGACGGCGTCGTGCGCAATGAAGACGGCTCCTTCTCGCCGAACACGACGGCGGTCCCGTTTGTCACCTGGCTCCGCACCTACTACGACCGGCCCAACATCGAATCGAACTCCTTCGACGCCTCGTACGTGAAGCTGCGCGAGGTCACGCTGCAGTACAACTTCGCCCCGGCCTGGCTGGCCGACGCCGGCGTCCAGAATGTGGGCGTGTCGCTGGTCGGGCGCAACCTGCTCCTCTGGACGGACGTGCCGCACATCGACCCGGAGACGACCGTGAAGAACGGGGCGCAGCGGATCCCAGGGTTCGAGCTGCAACAGCTGCCGTCGACCCGAAGCTTCGGCGTGGATCTCCAGTTGGCGTTTTAGCGCCCGCGTGCTCCTGTGATCGAAGACATCTCATCCTGATCGGTGTAGTTTACATGCTATCTGCTGTGCGCTCCCTCTCGCTCCGACATCGTCCCACGCGCGTCATCGGGCTTCCGCTCCTTGCGGCGCTGGTGACCCTGGCCGTGCTCGTCGGAGGGTGTGACTCCCGCTTCGAAGACGTCAACGCCAACCCCAATGAGCCGGAAGACGTGCCGCCCGGCCTGCTTCTGCCGAATATCATCCGCAGCGCGGTGAACACGTCCGTCAATGAGAGTTTTAGCACCGGCAACCTCGTGGCGCAGTACACCGCGAAGGTGTCCTTTGCGACGGATATCGACCGGTACGACTGGAGCGGCGTCGGCTACTGGAACGCCTACTACGACGACCTGCGCAACGTGGAGGAGATGATCCGCATCGCCCAGGCGCAGGAGCGGCCGAACGTGGAGGGGATTGGCCTGGTGCTGAAGTCCTGGATCTTTTCCATGCTTACCGATGCCTACGGGGATGTGCCGTATTCGGAGTCGTTGCGCGTGCTGGAGTCCGGGGAAAACACGCCGGCTTACGACGCCCAGGAGGCCATCTATCGGGGCCTGCTGGCTGATCTGGAGACGGCCAACAACCGCCTCAATCCGGCCCGTGCGCAGTCCGTCCAGGGGGACATCCTGTACGATGGTGATGTGCTGAAGTGGAAAAAGCTGGCGAACGCGCTGCGCCTTCGCCTCCTCATGCGACTGTCCGAAAAGCAAGGCGCCATCGAGGGCGTGGACGTCGCCGCCACCTTCCAGACCATCGTGGCCGACCCGTCGCAGTACCCGGTGTTCACCGCGAACGCGGACAATGCCGCCCTGGCGTACTTGACCTCGCGGCCCAATGAGTGGCCGGTCCATACGATCCGGGTGGGGTCGTTTCGCACGTACCGGATGAGCCAGACGCTTACGAGCCAGCTCAAAGCGCTGGACGACCCCCGCCTGGCGACGTTCGCCGATCCGACCGTGGCCTCCGTCGACGCCGGCACGCCGGCCTTTGAGGGCGTGCCGAATGGACTCACCGATGACGCCTCCAACGAATACAACGGCGGCCGGGACTTCCAGTCGAGCCTCAACACGACCCGGTACTTCGAGTCCCCCAATGCCGCCCAGGGACTGATCATGACCTACGCCGAGGTCCTCTTCCTGCGCGCCGAGGCGGCCGCGCGCGGCTGGACGGCGGAGGATGCGCAGTCGCTCTACGAGAGCGGCATTGCGGCATCCATGGCACAGTACGGGCAGTCCGTCCCGAGCGGGTACCTGGAGCAGGAGGCGGTGCGGTACCCAACCGGCGATGCGGAGCGCGCCGTTGCGCAGATCAACCGGCAGAAGTGGGTCGCCCTCTACTTTACGGGGCTGGAAGGGTGGTTCAACTGGCGGCGCACGGGCGTGCCCGCCCTCGAGCCGTCCGTCAGCAATGTGAATAGCGACCGCATTCCGGTGCGGTTTCGGTACCCGGAGTCGGAGCAGTCCTTGAACGCCGAGAACTACCAGAAGGCCGTTGACACGCAGGGAGCGGATAACATCAATACGGACATCTGGCTGATCGAGTAAGGGTGGCAAGTGGACCGCGGACGGGCCCTCCCCGAGCGCCCGCTTCCGCGTTGATCTGAATCCGCCTCGACCCCATTCCCCACGATATGCCTCTTCCGAGCGTGAAGCTGTTCCCGACATCGTGCGTCGCCGCACTCCTTCTCTTTCTGATGGGCGTGGCGCCCGCCGGGGCGCAGCAGTCGCCGGCACCGGAGCGGGAGCGGCCGGACTCACTCACCGTCATGACCTACAATGTGCTGTACGCCACGCCGGATGAGGCGACGGTGCGCGCCATCGAGGCGGCGGATCCCGATATCGTCGCGCTCCAGGAGGTCAGCGAACCCCGCCTCCGGCACATCGCGCGCGAGCTCGGCTACTACTTTCACCATCATGGCGAGCACGAGGCCAGCGGCGCGAACGATACGGGCCTGCTGAGCCGATATCCCATCTCGCTCGTGACCCGCTACGGGGCCACCATTTACCTCACGGTCAACGACCCGATCTACGTGGCCAACGTGCACCTCACCCCGTATCCGTACGAGCCGTATGAGTTGCGCGATGAGACGATCGGCCCGGACGAAGCCGTCGCGCAGGCCCGGTATACCCGGTTCCCCCAGATTAAGCCGGTCCTGGCAAGCCTCGACGAACCCCTCCAGCGCGGCCGCCCGGTTGTCCTGATGGGCGACTTCAACGAGCCCTCGCACCTCGACTGGACGGCCGACGCCGCGGCGGCGGGACTGCACCTGGGGATGGAAGTCGACTGGCCGATCTCACAGGAAATCATACGCCACGGATTCCGGGATGCATACCGCGCCGTGCATCCGGACGAAGTGGCGCGCCCCGGCCCGACCTGGACCACGCTGCAGGGCGACCCGAACGAGGTGCACGACCGCATCGACATGATTTACGTGGCCGGGGCGGACGTGGATGTCGTCGACGCCTATACGGTGGGGCTCCGCAATGCGCCCCCGACCGACGTATCGGTGGCTGGATATCCCTCCGACCACCGGGCCGTGGTCGCCACCATGACCTGGAATCCCGATCCCGATCAGTAGCTTCTCCCCACGACACCACCACCAGCCCGTTCACCGCGGACGCTCAATCACGATGGCCATCCCGATGATACGACGCCTTCCCGTCCTGTGCGCCCTCTTGCTGTTCGCTGTGTCTGCAGCGGCGCAGGCGCAGCCCATAGACGTCGGACTCCGAGCCGGCACCACCGTGTCGTCCTTCCAGGGCAACACGGGGGCGATTACCCGCGGGGGGGCGCTGGAGGCGGAGCGCCGGCACGGCTTCCATGTGTCCGGCTTTGTCTCGATTCCGCTCAATGAGGTCCTCGCGCTTCGTCCCGAACTGATGTACGTCCAGAAAGGCGCGTCTGTAGACGACACGCGCGCATTTGGCACGAGCACCGACGGGCCGATCGCCGTTCGCGAAGCGTACCGGTTCTCGTACCTCCAGCTTCCCCTGCTGCTCGAAGTGCGGATTCCGACGGGCGGCGCCTTCCAGACCCACCTCGTGCTCGGCCCCTCGATCGGGGCCAATCTGCAGGCCACCATCGAGCGCAACGAGGACGTGGTGACCGAAGCCATCCCGGAGAGCGAAGTCCATTCGTTCGAGGTGGGCTTCACCACCGGGTTCGAGTTCGGATACCGGGTCGGCGAGGCGGGTACCGCCACGCTCGGCGCCCATTACGACCTCGGGATCAATCAGGTCATCATGGACGACGCCGCGGCGGCACGGAAGGGCAAGGAAGCCGAGTTCAGGAACGGGGCCCTCACGCTGAGCGTCGGGTACCGGTTCTCGTTGTGAGCGCCCGGCGCGCGGAGCGGATTTACAGCACGAGCAGGGTCGCCCGGTTGATCAGCAGGCCGACCCCGCCCGCCACGAATCCCAGCGCGGCCAGGAGGCCCCCCTACGCTTGTACGTCGTCGCGTCGTTTCACGGCTAAACCAGTTCGTTAAGAGCCACGCGTCGTCCGGCCACCTCATGCCGGGGGGCGAGCTTGAAACGCCTCGCGCTTTGCCCGGCGTAGAGCGCAAAGACGAGCCCGTGGAGGGCGAAGAAGAGCCCAAAAGCATCCGTGTCATGGCGGGCTCAGGGGAACTGGTCGGCCTTGTGAGGCGCCGAGCCCTCGATCGCTGCTAGAAGGCGCTTCTGCTTTTTCTGAGGGGGCCACCCTCCCTGCGAACGCCCTATCCGAGTGCCTGCGCGCGCAGCGCCGAAGACATTCCGAACGTCGAGGGCCGAGCGTATTGAACTGCTGTGGCCTCATGGTGCTGACGAAGCTTGTGGAACTCATGACGCTTCTTTGCTTCCCCCGAGGAGCACGAGATCGCGATCGGGCGCTTCCACCCATGGAGAGGATGCCCCCGGCGGGCGCTTCAGGGCGCCCCCGGGGCCTGCTGCCGGTTATGCTTGCCCCGCAGGCGGCCGTTGCATGGAGCAGGAACCTTGCAAAAGGCCTGCATCTCCTATTAACGTTAAGAACGAATGAACCAAACGGGCGTGTCCATCGACGCCGCCTTGGCGTACCGAACGGATCCCGCCATCAGCCCGATCACAACGGGCCTAAAGGGGTATAAAGCGGCGATGAGAAGCCCTTAGACCTCGTGCGTCTTCGGGCAACACGCGCCCAACAAGGGGCTTGCCATGGCCGATGTGTGACCCTGATTCGCCTCCTCCGTCGCACACATGCGCTGTGGGGAACGTCCAGGCCTTCACCACGAGAAATCACATGCTCATGAAAAATTACATCCTTCCGGTGGTCTGGCTCATGGGTGCGGTGTGGCTTTTAACCGGCTATGGCATGGCGAACGAGGTCGCCTTCGAAAAACACGTCCTCAGTCCCGATTTTCTATCGGAGGGCGCCGCCGTCGCTGATGTCAACAAGGATGGAGTGAGCGACATCGTGGCCGGCTCCTACTGGTTCGAAGGGCCCGACTGGCAGCCGCACGCCTTTCGCCCGGTGAAGACCTATGCGCCGGACACGGACTACAGCGACACGTTCTTCAACCACGCCATGGACGTGAACCGGGATGGGTGGGTCGATATCCTGCGTATTGCCCTTCCGGGCGGGGGGCTGTACTGGTACGAGAATCCGCAGGGCGCGCAGGGGCAGTGGGCAATGCGCTCTGCCCATCCGTCGGTGAATAACGAGTCGCCGCGCTTCGTGGATATCGACGGGGATGGCCGTGATGATATTCTCTTTTCCGACGGGGAAAGGGAGCAGATGGTCTGGCTCCATCCGCCGGAGACGGCCGGCGACACCGTCTGGACCCGCCACGCCATCAGCGAGGAGGGGGCCCCGGGGACGTCGCGCTTCTCCCACGGCCTCGGACTGGGCGACGTGAATAACGACGGCCGCGATGACGTCATCGTCCGGGAGGGCTGGTGGCACGCCCCGCATGATCCAACCACCGACGGATGGGTCTTCCGCGAGGCCAACCTGGGCGAGCCGGCTGCTCAGATGTACGCCTACGACGTGGACGCCGACGGGGATAACGACGTGGTCGCCTCGTCCGCGCACGAATACGGCATCTGGTGGTACGAACAGCGTCAGAACGCCGGGGGCAACGTGGAGTGGGTCCGCCATCTGATCCACGATGGGTTCTCGCAGTCCCACGGCCTCGTCCTGCGCGATGTCAACGGCGACGGCCTCCCTGACCTGGTCACCGGCAAGCGGTACTTTGCCCACAATGGCAAGGATCCGGGCAGCCACGAGCCGGCGGTATTGTACTGGTTTGAGATGACTCGTGAAGACGGCACGCCGCAGTGGATTCCGCATCGGATCGATGACGACTCCGGAGTCGGGGTCGAACTGATCGTCGAAGACGTCACGGGCGACGGGCGGCCCGACATCGTCACGGCCAACAAGAAGGGCGTTTTCCTTTTCGAGCAGCGCTAAGCCCCAACCCGCTCAACGGCTAGACGGCACAGCGCGACGGACTCATTGCTCGGCGGTGTGGCCATTCCACCTATTCGCGAAGGCGGCGTCTTTCAGTAGGGCCACTGATTCCCTCAATCTGACTTGATCTGATGCTCCTATCAACCGGCAGAAAAGACCTTTCTCATCGGCCCGCAGCATGGGGCGAAGTGCCTCTCGCCCCGGCCGACCTGTCGATTCCCTCCGGGAGCGGATCCCCATCCGAAAGCACCACGAAGGTCGGTTATAACCTCCTGGCGTGGTCGCCGGGCCTCTCGGAGGCGCTGCTCCCCGCCCTGGATCGGCTCCAAGCGATCGGCTACGACGGCGTGGAATGCCCATTGGGGACCCGGGACGGGGCCATCTACGCGCCCTTCGGGCAGCGCCTGAAGGACCTGGGCCTTGAGGCGACCTGCTCGATGTCACTCGGCCCCGAGGAAAACCCGATCAGCGAATCGGCGGCCGTCCGGCAGAGCGCCGTCGACCGATTGAAGTGGGCCGTCGACCGGGCCGAGGAACTCACGGCCGGACTGATCTGCGGGCCGATCCACTCCGCGGCGGGGACATTTTCCGGGCATCCCCCGCAGGACCAGGAGGTTGCCTGGAGCGCCGACGTATTGCGCGAGGCGGGCGAATATGCTGCGCAAGCCGACGTCACGTTGGCGCTGGAGGCGCTCAACCGGTTTGAATGCTACCTGTGCAACACCATGGAGCAGACGGGCCGGTTGGTTGAACAGATCGACCATCCGAATGTGACGGTCCATTTCGATACCCACCATGCCAACATAGAAGAAAAAGACATGGCCGCGGCCATCGGCCGCGTGGCGCCGATGTTGGGACACGTGCACCTCAGCGAAAACGACCGGGGCACGCCCGGGTCGGGGCTCGTGCCGTGGGACGAGGCGTTTGCCGCCCTGGCCGATCACGAATATCAGGGCTGGCTGACGCTTGAGGCGTTTACCCGGAGCGACCCGGCCTTTGCCAGTGACCTCCACGTGTGGCGGGCGTATGATGAGCCGTGGCACATGGCCGAACAGGGATATGCGTTCGTCCAGTCGATGCGCGAGCGGTACGGGCTCTGATCGCTATGAACGCCCAGCCCGAGACGCCCCGGAGCGCGTCCACGCAGGCCCCACCGTCTGGAACTGGGTCGCCTGGATGAGAGGAGAGGGCTGCCTCCGGCCGCTACGGCTTCTTCAGGCGGTCTGTGGGACGCTCCCCGGACGCCTTGCTCCTCGGACGGGGATTTCGAGAGCCTCGTGGTCTGCGCTATGCGGGGCACAGCAGCCTCCATGTCAGCGGGCCCGACCGTCCTCAGGCGGGGGAGTACGGACCGTCGGGAGAGACTCCGGATCCCCGAAACGTTTGGCGAGAAGCCTTGTTAGCTTGTTATTACATGTAATTGTAAGCAGGTGAATAAGATTCTGGTTCATGCCGCCTCCGCCGATTTGCGCAGTGAAGTGGGTGAGCCATCGATGCCCTTCGGTGATTCCTTCAACGACGAACACAACGCCATCGTGGAAGCTCTGACCCTGGAAATGATCACGGTGCTGGCTATCCTGGCCGGTGCCATCACGCTTTTCGTTACCGAGGTGGTGCGCATCGACGTGGCCGCCATTTTGGTTATGGTCGTCGTCGGCCTTTCGGGGCTGGTGGGAGCTGAGGACCTCTTTGCAGGATTTGCCTCCAACGCGGTAATTTCTATTATCGCCGTCATGATTCTCGGCGCCGGGCTCGACCGGGTCGGGATCATGCGGCGGGTGGCGGCCTTCCTGCTGCGCGTGGGGGGCGACACGGAGCGGCGTATCTCGTCGCTTATTTCGGCCACCGTCGGCACCATCAGTGCCTTTATGCAGAATATCGGCGCCGCGGCCCTGTTTTTACCGGTCGCCGAACGCCTGTCGGAGCGCACGGAGATCCCCGTCAGCCGCCTGCTGATGCCCATGGGCTTTACGGCGATCCTCGGGGGCACGTTGACGCTCGTCGCCTCCGGCCCGCTCATCCTGCTCAACGACCTGCTCGCGTCGACGGCAAATAACCTGAACGTCGAGATCGATCCGTACGGGTTGTTTGCCCCCACGCCCATCGGCCTGGCGCTAGTGGTCTCCGGGCTCTTGCTCTTTGCCCTCGCCGGCCCCTGGCTCCTGCCGAAGGTAGATTCCGATCGCGCCTCCCATGCCGACCTGCCCGGCGTCGCCGCCATCTACGGCCTCGACCAGGCGGTTTGCCCGTTCTTGGTGGCTGACGACAGCGATCTGGCAGGGCGCCGTGTCGCTGACATCGAAGCCCATTACGAGGACGCGCTCATCGTTGCGGTGCACGACGGGGAGGGGTTGACCATCGCGCCCTACCGCGACTACGAGATCGAGCCCGGCATGATAATAGGGTTGGTCGGCACCTGCCCCGAGTTGGACCCCTTCGCCACAGCGCACGGCCTGGAATCTGTCGAGGGCGATCCGTTTACGATTCTCCACGACAGGGACCACGCCGGCCTCGCCGAGGTGGTCATCCGGCCGGGCGGGGATGCGGTGGGCAACACGGTGCGGGACCTGCGCCTCCGCGAGCTCTACGACATCAACCTGCTGGCCGTCCACCGCAATGGCGAGATCATCACCGACGACCTGCGGCGGGTCCAGTTGGAGGCCGGCGACGTGCTGGTGGTGTTTACCCCCTGGGAGCACCTCGACCGCCTGGCCCAGGAGCCTACTTATGGTCGGGGCCGCCATCGTCCTCGCCTCGGGGGTGCTCACCGCCGATGAGGCCTACCGCGCCGTCTCGTGGAAGACCATCTTCCTGCTCGCGGCCCTGATTCCGCTGGGGCAGGCTGTGGAGGACACCGGCACGGCGGCCTGGATCGCCGAAAACGTCATCCATGCGGCCGGCGGGCTGCCCGCCTGGGGCATGCAGCTCGTGATCGCCGCGGTGACCACCGCGTTTACCCTGACGATCTCCAACGTGGGGGCCACCGTGCTGCTCGTGCCGCTGGCGGCCAACGTCGCCGTCGGCGTGGGCGCTGATCCTGCGCAGTTTGGCCTCATCGTGGCTCTGGCTGCCTCCAATGCCTTCCTGCTGCCCACCCACCAGGTCAACGCGCTGCTCATGGGCCCCGGGGGCTATCGGGTGAAAGACTTCCTGCGCGCCGGCCTCGCGATGACCGCGCTCTTCCTGATCGTCCTCATCGCGGCGGTCAACCTCTTTGCCTGAGCACGGACGCGCTGGACCGAGAAATCTGGCGCGCGGGCGTTATGCTTTCGGGGCTGGCGTGTCTAAGGGGTGCATCGGCAGCGGTCCGCACTCTCTTGGCCGCTGCCTTGATGGTGGGGCAGCCGGCCGGCGTACACGGTCGGCTGCATTTTTTTCTCCTTCCAGTACGGGCGAGTGTCGGGCGGGTCCGGTGGGGGCCTGTCGTTTTCAGGCCTGTCGTTTTCAGCTGTCCTGCTCCACGATCCAGCCTTCCAGCTGCTGGGTAACGCCGTCTACGGTGGGGGCCGTAAACCGGAGGGGAGCGTTGTAGCGAGAAAGGGTGACCGGCCCGTCACCCCGCCCCCATCCGACGACCACCAGCCAGGCGGGCTTGTCGACCAGGGACGGGCGCGGGAAGTCGCCGAGCGTTTCGGCCCGACGAATTAGCTGCTCCAGCCGGGCGCGATTGTCGTCGTCCACGTCTCCGACAACAGAAAGGAGAGGGGCGTTCATGGGCGGGGCCTTTGGGCATGGGAGAATGGGGGAGGTAAGACACCACCGTGCTAGAAGCATAACACGGAGGGTGATGCGGCGATGCCTGCTTCTTGTCTCCGGTCGTGACCGGCAAGCGGTGATCCCCGGCGATGGGCGGGTTTATCGCCGACCTTCAGCGCCGACCGCCCGAGCACACCCCTGGAGCGGGCCCTCCCTGGAGCAGGCCCCTGGAGCAGGCCGCTACGAGCAGGCCGCTACGAGCAGGCCGCTACGGCGTAAGGCGCGTCAGCGGGAGGGCGCACCGCACGAGCGTGCCGCCCGTCTCGGCCGGTTCCGCGCGGAGGCGCGCTCCGATCAACTCCGCCCGGTACTGCATCAGGTGTAATCCCCATCCGTCGTCCGGCTCCAGGTCGGCCGGAAGGCCTACCCCGTCGTCGCGCACGGTCAGCACCAGCTGATCGTCGACGACCTCCAGGCGGATCGTGACCGCGTCCGGCTGCCCGTGCTGCACCGCGTTGATGACCGCCTCGTGGGCGATGCGGTAGAGGCGAGCGGCGACGTCCCCATGGATCGGGAGCACGCTCTGGCCTTGTTCAGCGCCGCTGTGCTC
Source organism: Bacteroidota bacterium (assembly GCA_009908415.1). Classification (GTDB taxonomy): domain Bacteria; phylum Bacteroidota; class Rhodothermia; order Rhodothermales; family Salinibacteraceae; genus JAAAPH01. The sequence continues at coordinate 3,437 of JAAAPH010000465.1, read as the reverse complement.
CTCGATGGAGCACGGCGTGATGGCGGCCCCCAGCTCGAACACGCATTGTACGCTTGGGGCCATCGTTTCCTGGCGCTCGGCCAGCTGCCGGAGGGCGTCGGCGAGCCCGTCGCTTTGGCCTTCCATCGGCATGAGCGAGTGCGAGAGCGCGCGGGCTTGATCGCCCGACTCACTCGCCAGGTCGACAATCGTCCGCAGATCCTGGCCCGACACGGACTCGTCCGCCTCGGCCCGTACCGCCAGCGACTGCGTCATCATGGCGATGCCGGCGAGCTGCGAGGCCAGCAGGTCATGCAAGTTCTGCCCGAGGCGGCGGCGCTCTTCATCGGCGGCGGACAGCACCTGGCGTTCGAGGCGGCGGCGCTCGGTGATGTCGGTGCCCGCAGCGATGACGTGCTGGACCTGGCCGTCATCGTCTCGGAGCGTCGTGACCGACCAGCGGAGGAGGCGCGTTTCGCCATCTTTGGTGATCCAGTGGTTTTCGTGGAACGAGGTCTCCAGCCCCTGAACGTGCCGGTCGAAATAGTCGAGCACGCCCTCATGGTCTTCCGGAGGGATCAACAGCTCGAAGACGTTCTGGCCCTCGGCTTCCTCGGCGGAGTAGCCGGAGGCTGCCTCGCACGCCTTATTGAACCGGATAATCTGACCGCTGGGGGCCAACACGACGACGAGCGTCCCAACCGTTTCGAGCACCCGGTCGATGAAGTCACGCTCGTTCTGGAGCTTTCGGGTTAACGCTTTGCGCTCGGTGATGTCGATGGAAGCGCCCAGGAGGTAGGCCGTTGCATCGGCAGAGTCATCCTCGCCGGATCGCTCGTGCAGTACGCGCCCGTACGAGTGGAGCCAGCGGATGCGCTGGTCTTCGCCGCGGCTCGCGGGGTCGGCGCCTTCTGGGGGGCTGCGGGAGGCACGGTCCGCGTCGCCCGCGCCCGAGCGCGAAGCGGAGTCCTGCGCTACCTGAACGCGAAACGCTAGATCCAGGGCCCTTCCCTGCCCTTTGGCGGCGGTGAGCGCCGCCTGAACCGCCGGGCGATCGGCGGGATGGATGGAGGCCATCCAGGCCGCGCGGGGCATCTGCTGCCATCGCAACGGAATGCGAAGGGGCTGATGAGCCGTCGGATCCAGTCCCTCGCCCTGCTGAACACCGGGATGCTGAACGTCAGGAGGGGATTCCTCGCCCGCGGTGTCGGGGGGGAGGTCATCATGCCCCATGAGGGTGGCCATCTGGGTGGAGACGTGGCACGTACCGGTGTCCAGGTTAATATGCCACGTCCCGACGCCGCCCGCTTGGGCCGCCAGCCGGTGAAAGCGCTCGCTCCAGCGCAGCCGCTCCTCGGCGGCCTGGCGCCGCTGTTCGGTTTTCCGGTGGGCACGCTGGAGCTCCTCGCGGGAACGGTCGTCAGGAGAGCAATCGGAGACGTCTTGGGAGTCACTCATCGGGACGGAGGCATCCAGCGATCCAATGCAGGGGACGCAGCAGAGCGGATTGTAGGGCCCAAGGTTCCAACCGTAGCGGGCCAAAAGCGCCTGGGAATAGGGCGCACGCGGAGGGAGATTCACGCGCAAGATATACAAGCCATCCGTCTACGGCAAATAGAAGTTAAAAAGAGGGGGTGAGGCATGGAACGTGGGAGCATCCGAAGGACGATCCGGGAGGGCCCGCCCAGCGCTACGACAAGCAGCCGGATAGCGGCGTCTGGGTTGCGCGGGCGCTGCTGAGGGAGCCACAGCCTCGGCGTCCGCGCGCCGGGCGGGCCTCGACCAGAACCGCAGTGTTGCGGGGCCCGAGAGCGGCTATTCGTCCCGATTTTGCGGTAGCAGGTCCTGGGCGAGCGTCAGGTGAAAGACCGGCTGCCGGCGCTCCATGGTGATCATCACGAGCCCTTCCCGCTGCACCTCGATCAGCACCTCGCCGAGGATGGCTTTCAGCTCCAGGGCGCGCCGGGCGGCCACCCGTCCGGCGGCGACGTCCTGGTAGCGGCGCAGATAGTCCGCGGCCCACGCGGCGCCTTCAGGCTGCACGTCGGCTATCGGCGTAGCGGGCGCCGCGAACGCGCTGTACGCGAGGTCCACGGACGTGCCGTACTCGTGCGTGCTCGCGCCGGAGGCGGCGTTGGCATTCACCCGTCGCAGCGCGCGCTGGTCCGCCGCGGTCCGGAGCGCGGAAGAGACTTCTAGGCGGAAGGGTGGGGCCCCGATCGCCGCCAAGCGCGCGTGGAAGCGCTCGCCGATTCGGGTGAGCGCGGCGCGCAGGGCCGGGACGACCAGCGGCTCGGAGTAGTTGAGCGTGCGCACCACCCAGTGCGTGCTGTCCGAGAGCGGAACGAGGCGCCCCTGGCCCTGCAACGCGTCGAGCTGGTCCGCCGAGGGACTGCGGCCGACGCCGAGCTCGCGGGCGCGGGCAAGCTGCTCACCATACGCGGACTGGCGCAGCGCCGCCTCCTGCGCCGACCGCAAAAGCGGAAGCGGCTGGAAGAGCGAGTCGACCGCCGCCATCCGCTCGTCGATGCGCGTCAGGTGGCGGACGAGGAGGCTGTCGGCGTCCGGTGGCTGCGCGACGGGGTCGGCCGCTTCACCCCGCGGCACCTCGCCGCGGTCGTGGGCCTCGCTGCCGGGGCCGCAGCCGGCCCCGCCGAACAACGTGGCCGCGAGGAGGGTGGCAATGAGTACTCCGGAGCGGAGCGGCCCCGCGGCGCTTTGCCCTGTCGTGCCCGAATCGGGCGTTGTAGGTTGATCGCTGTTCATCACGTCTTGCGCTGGTAGCCTCTATGGCAGTGTGTTGATGCTCGTCTCGGTATCTGGAGAATCACTTTGGAACCCAACCTCGCTTTCCATCGGCGCTCATTACGTCTTGGAAAACCGGGCCGAGCGGGGGTCCAACTCGCGGCCGGTGCGGTCGGTCAGCGGCGCGTACAGCTCGGGCCGGCGGCCCCGCAGCCAGCGCTGCCCCGTGCACAGGTCGAGCAGGTCGGCGTCGAGGTCGGCGACCACCATGTCGTCGCCGGCCGTCCACGTCTCCTCGATAATCCGCCCGTACGGGTCCAAGATCATGGCATTTCCGGTGCGCACCTCATCATCGTCGAGGCCCACGCCGTTGCTGAAGAGGAGAAACATTCCGTTATCGTGGGCGCGTGCGGGGAGCCACCGCATGAGCCAGTCCCGTCCTTTCGGCCCGCGGAACGCAGCCTCAATCGCCGCCGGGTCCTCGTGGCGATTCGTCCAGAGGGCCGGGTCGATGCGCCCCATCGCCTCCGGGCTTCGGGAGTCGCACCCGCCCGTCTGGTGCGGGGCGATCAAGATCTCGGCGCCCTGGAGCGCCGTGATCCGCGCGTTCTCGACGAGGTTGTTGTCCCAGCAGGTCAACACGCCGAGGCGTCCGCACGGCGGCGCGTCGAAGACGGTGTAGGTGTCGCCGCTCTCCATGTGCGGGCTCAGGA
>JAAAPH010000281.1 GCA_009908415.1 Bacteroidota bacterium | reverse complement strand
GACGAAGGTGATGAGCTCGCGCGAGGTGCCTTCTGGGCGATCCAGGGCGTCATCCACCGTGTCGAGCAGCCGGTGCACCAGGTCGAGGTTAGCGTGCTCGGCGTCGCCGCCGATGGCGTACGTCGCCCCGAGTGTGCCGTCGTCCAACACGCGCTCGATGGCTGCGCAGTGGTCCTCGACGTACAACCAGTCGCGCACGTTCTCGCCCCGGCCGTAGATGGGCACGGGGTCCTCATTCAGCGCGTTCAGGATGGTGAGCGGAATGAGCTTCTCCGGGAATTGGTACGGGCCGTAGTTGTTCGAGCAGTTCGTGATGCAGATGGGCAGGCCGTACGTGTGGTGATAGGCCCGGACGAAGTGATCGCTGGCGGCTTTGGACGCCGAATACGGCGAGCGCGGGTCGTACGGCGTCGACTCGTTGAATGCTGGGTCGTCCATGCCGAGGCTGCCGAAGACCTCGTCGGTCGAAACGTGGACGAACCGGCGGTCCGTTGCGCTCTCGGGCCAGTGTGTGCGAGCCGCTTCGAGCAGCGTCACGGTGCCCACCGTGTTCGTGCGCACGAACGCCATCGGCGCGCTGATGGAGCGGTCGACGTGGCTTTCGGCGGCGAAGTGGACGACGGCATCGAAGCCGTACGTCCCGAAGAGATCGTCCAGCAGATCGGCATCGGCGATGTCGCCCTGGATGAAGCGGTAGTTCTCGGCGTCCTCGATGGCTTGTAGGTTCATGAGGTTGCCGGCGTACGTGAGCCGATCGAGATTGACGAAGAGCTGGTCGGGATGCCGGGGCACCATGCGGAGCAGAAAATTGGAGCCGATGAAGCCGGCGCCGCCGGTGACGAGCACGGAGGACGGTTGAGTCATAAGGGCAGGCAGCGAGTGCGTGAAAGGAACCTCGAATCGATGTGCATCTATGCTACAACGCACGGTGGCCTGCGGTCCACAATTGGTGCATTTTGCATGTACAGGGAGAAGCCTGGCCGGGCCCGATGCGTATCCACACTATCTGATCTTCAGCTACGCCGACGAACCGCACCTGTATCCGATTCATGGCCGAACCGACCTCCGGCACCCGCACGCCCGCCGACAACGAGTTGTTCTTGCTCGATGCGATGTCGCTGGCGTACCGCGCACACTATGTATTCATCAGCCGCCCGCTCGTCAACTCGAAAGGGCAGAATACGTCGGCCGCATACGGGTTCACCAACTCGTTGCTGAAGCTGATCGAAGATCATGGCATCGAGCACATCGCCGTCGTGTTCGACGCCGTCGGCGAAGGGGGCACGTTCCGCGACGAAATCTATGAGGAGTACAAAGCGCACCGCGACCCACCGCCGGAGGAGCTGCTCGAAAACCTGCCATACATCAAAGATATCGTCCGCGCGCTCGACATCCCCGTCATCGAGATTCCCGGCGTCGAGGCCGACGACGTGATCGGCACGCTGGCCCGACGCGCCGAAAAGGACGATGCCGACGTGGTCATCGTCTCGCCGGACAAAGATTTCCAGCAGCTGCTCAGCGAGAACATCACGATTTACAAGCCGGCGCGGAGTGGGCAGGAGTTCGATCCGCTGACGCCCGAGACCTTCCACGAGGAGTACGGGCTGGAGCCGCATCAATTCATCGACATGCTCGCGCTGTGGGGCGACTCGTCGGACAACGTGCCGGGTGTGCCGCTCATTGGCGAAAAGACGTCGGCCAAGCTGCTGAAGGAGTACGACTCGGTCGAGAACCTCATCGAGCATGCCGAGGACGTGGGCGGCAAGCGCGGGCAAAACCTCGACGAGTATGCGGACCAAGCCCACCTCAGCAAGCAGCTCGTCACGATCAAAACAGATGTCGACGTCAATTTTGACTGGCATATCCTGCGGCAGGCCGATCCGGACATGCAGCAGCTGCGGGCCATCTTTGAGGAGCTGGAGTTCGACACGTTCCTCGACCGCATTGCCTCGATGAACGGCGAGGCGCTGGAGCCCGCTACCAAAGAGGCGCGCAGCGACACGCCGGATGACCCGGCACTCGAATTTGACTTCGGCCCGTACGAGGCCGTCAAGGAGCTCGATCAGGACGTGGTGGACTACGGCTTCGTCACGAACCGGAGCGAGCTGGAGGACGTCGTCGAGACGCTGGCCGCGCAGGAGGCGTTTGCGTTCGATACGGAGACGACGTCGACGGATGCGATGTACGCGTCGCTTGTGGGCATCTCGTTCGCGTGGGCGGAAGGCGAAGCGCGCTACGTGCCGACGCCGCTGCCGGACGGCACATCGGCGGAGGCGGTGCTCGACGTGCTAGGGCCGTTATTGCAAAACAAAAAACCAAAAACAGGCCACAACCTGAAATACGACCTCCTCGTGCTCGCCCGCCACGGCGTGGACGTGAGCGGGCCGCTCTTCGACACGATGGTGGCGCACTATCTCATCGCGCCCGAGGACACCCACAGCCTGGATGCCGTCGCGCGCCGCGTGCTCAACTATCGGATGGTGCCCATCACCGAGCTCATCGGCGAGGGAAAGGAGCAGCGGTCGATGCGCGACGTGGCCATCGAAGAAACCGCGCCGTACGCCTGCGAGGACGCCGACATCGCGCTGCGGCTTGTGGACCCGCTTCGAGCCAAGCTCGAAGCGAACGGCGTGCTGGAGATTGCCGAGGACATCGAATTCCCGCTCGTCCCCGTGCTGACCGATATGGAGAATGTCGGCATTCGGGTGGACACCGACGTGCTCGACGAGATCAGCGCGCGGCTGGAGGAGAAGCTGAAAGCCATCGGCCAGCAGATCTACGACTTAGCCGGGGAGGAATTCAACATCAACTCGACGCAGCAGCTCGGCGCAGTTCTGTTCGAGAAGCTCGATCTGCCTGTTGTCTCGAAGACCTCAACAGGGCGGCCGTCCACCAAGGAGAGCGTGCTGCAAGAGCTCTCGACCGAACACGAGATCCCGGGGCTGGTGCTCGACTGGCGCTCGACGTACAAGCTCAAGAGCACGTACCTCGACACGCTGGGCGACCTCGTCCATCCCGAAACAGGACGCATCCACACGAGCTTCAACCAGACGCGAACGGCGACGGGGCGCCTCTCGTCGTCCGACCCGAACCTGCAGAACATTCCCGTGCGCACGGCGGTCGGGCGCGAGATCCGCCGCGCGTTCGTCCCGCGCGCGGGCTGGCACCTCATGGCGGCGGACTACGCGCAGATCGAGCTCCGCATCATCGCGTCGATGAGTGGCGACGAGGCCATGCAGCAGACCTTCCGCGAGAACGGCGACATCCACACCGACGCGGCCGCCCGCGTCTTCGACATCGACCCGTCCGAGGTGACGCGCGACCAGCGGCGCAAGGCGAAGGAGGTGAACTACGGCATCCCGTACGGCGTGAGCCCGTGGGGGCTCGCGCAGCGGCTCCGCACGAGCCCCGACGAGGCCGGCGCCCTCATTAAGCAGTATCAGAAATCGTATCCCGGCGTGTCGCGCTTTCTGAACGAACTTGTGCAG
>JAAAPH010000540.1 GCA_009908415.1 Bacteroidota bacterium | reverse complement strand
GGTACAAGGCGATTTACCGGAAGGCCACGGGGCGCATGTTTCCCGAAGACCCGTTCGAACAGTTGGAGTTTGCCATCAATGCCGTCTTCGACTCGTGGATGAACGAGCGCGCCGTGAAGTACCGGCAGATCAACAACATCACGGGCCTGCGGGGCACAGCCGTCAACGTGCAGGCCATGGTGTATGGAAACATGGGCGAGACGAGCGGCACGGGGGTCTGCTTCACGCGCAACCCGGCCACCGGCGAGAACACGCTTTATGGCGAGTTTCTGCAGAACGCGCAGGGCGAGGATGTCGTGGCGGGCCTCCGCACGCCACGCGACATCCAGGAGCTTGAGGACGTGATGCCCGCGATCTACGCGCAACTGCAAGAGATTCGCCACACGCTCGAAGCGCATTACGGCGACATGCAAGACCTGGAGTTCACGGTCCAAGAGGGCACGCTATATATTCTGCAAACCCGCGACGGCAAGCGCACCGGTCCGGCGGCCCTCCGGATTGCTGTCGACATGGTCGAGGATGGACTGGTCGACCGGGCCCACGCCGTCCGCGAACTGGTCGAGCCCCGCCACCTGGATCAGTTGCTTCATCCGCGCTTCGCCCCCGATGCCAACCACGACGACGCCGTGCTCGGCGAGGGCCTGCCGGCCTCCCCCGGTGCCGCCGTAGGCCGCGTCGTGTTCACTGCCGACGACGCCGAAGCCTGGCACGAGGAGGGCGAAGACGTCATCCTCGTGCGCATCGAGACGAGCCCCGAAGACGTCGGCGGGATGGACGCGGCGGAGGGCATCCTCACCTCCCGCGGCGGCATGACGTCTCACGCGGCCGTCGTGGCCCGCGGCTGGGGCAAACCCTGCGTGGCCGGCTGCAACGACATCATCGTCAACTACCAGCGGAAGACATTCACCAACGGCGAGGTCACCGTCAAGGAGGGCGATTGGATTTCGATCAACGGCTCCACCGGCGAAGTCGTCCTCGGCCAGCAGCCGCTCGTCGATCCCGAACTGAGCGGCGAGTTCGCCACCTTCATGACGTGGGTCGACGCGTTCCGCACGATGGGCGTGCGCACGAACGCCGACACCCCCGAAGACGCCCACAAGGCGCTCGACTTCGGCGCGGAGGGCATCGGTCTCTGCCGCACCGAACACATGTTCTTCGGTGCGGATCGCATCCAAGCCATGCGCGAGATGATCGTGGCCGGCTCAGAAACCGAGCGACGCGCTGCACTCGACAAGCTCCTTCCCCACCAGCGTAGCGACTTCGAGGGGATTTTCCGTGCGATGGACGGGTGGCCCGTTACCATTCGCCTGCTCGACCCGCCTCTGCACGAGTTCCTCCCCCACGACGAGGACGGCCTTCGCCGCCTGGCCGACCACGTGGACATGCCACTCGACGATGTAGCCCAAAAGGTGGAGCGCCTCAAAGAGATCAACCCCATGCTGGGCCACCGCGGCTGCCGGCTGGGGGTTACCTTCCCCGAGATCACAGAGATCCAGACCCGCGCCATCTTCGAAGCGGCCGCCCGCATGCACAAGCGGGGAGCGACGGTGCTTCCAGAAATTATGGTTCCGCTCATCAGCACGCGCGCCGAGCTCGAAGACCAGAAGCGCGTGATTGAAGAGACCGCCGCGACTGTCCTTAACGAGCAGGCCGTCGCCATCGACTACCAGGTGGGTACCATGATTGAGATCCCCCGGGCAGCCCTCCTTGCTGATGACATCGCCGAAGTGGCCGATTTCTTCTCCTTTGGCACCAACGACCTCACGCAACTGACCTTTGGCTTCAGCCGCGACGATACCGGCACGTTTCTGCCCGCGTACGTAGAGGACGGCGTCCTTTCCTCCGACCCGTTTCAAGTCCTTGACCGCGAAGGGGTCGGGCAGCTTGTGCGCCTGGGCACGGAACGGGGTCGCTCGACCCGGCCGAAGCTCCAGGTGGGCATCTGTGGCGAGCACGGCGGGGAGCCCTCCTCGGTCGCCTTCTGCTACGAGACCGGCCTCGACTACGTCTCGTGCTCCCCATTCCGCGTGCCCATCGCCCGGCTCGCGGCTGCCCAGGCTGCTCTCGCCGAGAATAATGGGAAAGGGTGAGCCGGGAAATGGAAGAATGAGAATCGGAGAGTCGGGGAAAGAGCGAAGCGAGGAGACAACAAATCGAAGAGAACGGCTTCGTTTCCCCGACTCCTCGACGCCCAATCGCTCCCGCTCTCCCTCGCTCAAACAAACGCGTTCTCGCCGGTGACGTCCTGCCCCACGACGAGCGTGTGGACCTCGTGGGTGCCCTCGTATGTGATGACAGACTCTAGATTATTCATGTGCCGCATCACGGGATACATGGCCGTCACTCCGTTCCCCCCGAGCACCTGCCGCGCTGAGCGAGCGATCTCCAGGGCGGCCTGACAGTTGTTGCGTTTTGCGAGCGAGACCTGCTGCGGCCGCATCGTGCCGGCGTCTTTCAGCTTGCCGAGACGCCAGTTGAGCAGCTGGGCCTTGGTGATCTCCTGCACCATGTCGGTGAGCCGCTCCTGGATGAGTTGGAACCGAGCGATGGGCCGGCCGAACTGCTGGCGGTTCATCGCGTGCTGGCGGGCGGCGTCGTAGCACGCCATCGCCGCGCCCATCGCGCCCCAGCAGATGCCGTAGCGCGCCTGCGTCAGGCACGAGAGCGGTCCCTTCAAGCCTTCTACGTTAGGCAGCACATTGGACGCTGGCACGCGCACCCCGTCGAGGATGACCTCCGATGTTACCGCCGCCCGAAGCGACCACGTGTCGTCGATGGTGGGGGTGCGGACGCCCTCGCGGTCCGTCTCCACGAGGAAGCCGCGGATCGTGTCGGTCTCGTCTTTCGCCCAGATGATGGCCACGTCGGCAATGGAGGCGTTCGTGGACCAGCGCTTGTGGCCGGTGAGAATGTAGTCATCGCCATCGCGCACGGCCCGCGTCTCCATGCCAGCGGGGTTGGAGCCGTGGTCGGGTTCGGTAAGCCCGAAGCAGCCGATGGCCTCGGCCTGGGCCAGTTTGGGCAGCCAGGCGTGTTTCTGCGCCTCGCTGCCATAGCGCCAGATCGGGTACATGACGAGCGAGCCCGTTACGGAGCAAAAGGAGCGCAGTCCCGAATCGCCCCGCTCAATCTCTTGCATCATCAGGCCATACACGATGTTGTTGTGCCCCCCGCCCCCGTACTCACGGGGCAAGTTCGGCCCAAGCAGCCCGAGCTCGGCGAACTTTGGAACGAACTGCTCCGGGAACGTCTTTGCGTCGGCATGCTCCTCGATGACGGGCAGCACCTCGCGGGTCACAAACGTCCGCACAGACGCGCGGAGGGCTCGTTCCTCGTCGCTGAGCAGTTCGTCGAGCGCATAGTAGTCGGGGGCCTCGAAGGCCGCCGGGTCGTAGGTCTCGCTTTGCGAGCCGTTGGTCGGTAGCTCGGAAGGGGCAATAGCATCCGGCATGATACGTTGAAGAAAATGGTTGAAGGGACGAAACAGAC
>JAAAPH010000535.1 GCA_009908415.1 Bacteroidota bacterium | reverse complement strand
CATCGTCGCGGTCGTCATCGTCGCGGTCGTCATCGTCGCGGTCGTCATCGTCGCGGTCGTCATCGTCGCGGTCGTCACTGCGCCCATCGTCCGTGCCAGCGCCCTCGCCGACCCATTCGGCGTACGCCAACAACTCGACGCCGGTGGGAACGTCGTACCGCACCGGGTCTGGGATGGCCGACTCGTTGGATGACGCCGCGTACAGCGACGCATGGCCCGACAGCCGCACATCGCCACGGGCCGTGAGGCCGCCAATCAGGTTGGCATTGCGGCCGCCGGCATACGCCACAGCGCCGTTGGCCTGGATGCGACCGGCCACGCGGCTGTTGCTGTTGATGCTTACGTTGCCGCCGACGTACATCGACAGCGAAACGCCTTCGGGGAGGGTGTCAGCGATCCAGGACTGGGTAGCCGTTTCGGACGTCCGGGCCGATGGCACGACCCGTTCCGTTGGGGTGAGGCGCCCGTTGCCCTGGATGGAGGCGTTCCCGTTCACGTAGATGACGACGTGGGCCTGTTGCCGATCGCCCGCGGCATTGGTACCGTTGCGATGAAAACGCAGGTCGCCATTGAGGTTGAGATTGCCGTCCACATACAGCACGAAGGGGTCGTCGGCGGTGCCAGTGCCGGTCTGCGCGTACCCGTCGCCATTCGCGTCCCACCCTGTGGCTTCCAGGTTGATGGTCCTGCGGCCGTTGAGCCGGACGTTGCCATCGATGACTTCGGTGGCTTGGGAGCGAAGGTCGGGGTCGGAGAAATCCACCGGAGGGATTGGTACGGCATCCGTCTGATAGACGGCCGACTCATCATCGGCGCCCGATGGCCGGAAGTAGTCGGTGCGTGAGCCGCTGTATGCATTCGCGTAGGTGCCGTGGCCATCGATCTCGATATTCCGGGACGACCCGCGGATGTTGAGGTCGCCATTGGCATGAACGTTCGCCGATTGGCCGTCGAGGCCCGACCGCACCGTGACGTTTCCACGCAGCCTCAAGGACGAGCCGCCGGCGACCAGGGCGTAGCGCATCGCCGGCGGGACACCGACGTCCTGTGCCTGCTTGGTGTACACGGCCCGAATCGTATACGCTTGGTCGTCCCCAGTACGCGCATCGCGGAAGTACCCGATGGATTCAACGGTGACCTGATCATCGAGGACGGGCAGCGCGGGGTGGGCGGGCGTAGAGCCGCTCTGGTAGTCGTACACGCGAACGCGGTACGCACCATTGCCATAGGGTGTGCGGTCGACGTCGAACGCATCGGTGGCGTCCCACGCATCGACCGCATCGACGAGCGTGTGGACGGTCTGCTGGAGACCGGCGCGGGCGATCTCCCGGCTAAACTCGGTGGCATGGTAGGTCTGTTGCGCGGCTTCGCCCTGGGCCGTGGAGAACTGCACATTGTACACCACGAGGCCGGTGGTAAGGATGGCGAGCGCGGCAAGGATGAGTGATTGTTGACCCATGGTACGGGGGAAAGCGGGTGAGGAACGATGAGGCGGAGGGCGAGCTTCTTGGTTAGTCGATCCGGTTCAGGTTGAAGGGGCGGAACCCCTGCGACCAGCGCGTTTCATCCACGAACTGCTTCATGCCGCCCCGGCCCTCCGTCGTGCCCCCACCGAGCGGGGATACCGATCGCAGGTCGATGTGGAGGACGCGAATGTCACGTAGGCGGGCAGGAGGCGGCCCCGCGCGGCCCGCCTGGGTCCAGAAACGCAGGTCGAACCGCGTAAGCGTGTCCATCGATTGGCCCGTAACGGTTCCGCCCGAGCAGGAGCCCGCCCCGTAACTCGGGTTGAGGCGACGCACGATACGAAAGGTTTCGCGGTCGGTGCGCGCGCCCGTGGCCGGGTTGAAGACGTTTACCGTGTCGCCCGTCATCTGCCGTTCGTAGCAGATGACATTGGCCGTCCCCGGGCCGAACTGACTGAATCCGGCGGCGTCCTTATTGCCAGTTGTCGCCCGGAAGATGAAGACACCGTTCGTGGCGAAGCTGGTATCGATGAAGGCGGTCCCGCTCTGCAGTTCGGAGCGGGTCAGGCCGGAGCCTATGTTCTGCAGGTCTTGCGTTACCTGCCGGGCCCAGTCGATGGTGCGTGCCTTGGCAGCCCGGTACTGCACGCTATCCACGGCGGCCTCTTGCCCGCGGAACTGCACGGCGGCGACCATCAGGAGCACCGTCGCTCCCACCATAACGGCAACAAGGTGATCGAGGAGAAAATGCATGGCTCAACGGGGCGTTAGCGAGAGGTAGGGCGAACCGGGTACGACGGCGGAGGCGGGCAGGAACCACTCGCGTAGGGAATCAGGGCGTCATCGGTCACGCGGTCGTAGTACATTACGCGGCGCATCTCAACCGTCAGGGGACGAGACCGGTCACGGCCCAGATGCATATGCGGGTTGGTGATCGAGAGCGTGACCGCTTTGGCAAAGGTGGGCGTGGCCGACGGCTGGTGGGTGTCGGGGTCGACGTATTCCACGTCGATATCGACCTCGAAGTCGAAGCCGCCGCGCTCGAAGGGCACGTCGGTGAGTCCGTCGAATCCCTCCAGGTAGTGGCAAGCCGTATAGCGGGCCTCGGGCGTGTCGCCGGCCGTACAGGGCGTGAACGCGCCAGCCGGCGTGAGCGCCTCCGGACGGCTGACGTGCCCGCACGTGGGCGGCGTGTCGATGGACTGGGCGATGGCGCGATCGAAGTACATCGGTTCCATGTGATCGAACACCGCCGTCGCCAGGCCGGTGACCTGCATCGTGGTTTCGGTAAAGGCCTGCCGCTGGTGCGACGCCGTCGTCCGGCGAAGCAAGCTGAGCATGATCATCGTGACGATGCTCAGGGCCACAAGTCCGTAGAGAGTCTGGTTCATCGGTTACAAGCAGGCGTTAAGTGGCCACTACGCGAATTAGTTCGTCGAGCGTGGACGCGCCCTGCAGCACCACCGCGCGGGCAGAGGCCAGGAGCGTTTGCATCCCGTCGCGGACCGCCACACTACGGATCGCCTCTTCGTCGATGGCGTCGCCGGCTTGCACAATGAGCCGGCGCAAATCGCGCGAGAAGTGCATGGCTTCGGCAATGGCCTGCCGGCCTTTGTAGCCCGCCCCACCGCACGTGCTGCATGAACGGCCCGGTACGGCCCGGTAGAACGTGTGCGCAGAGATCTCTGCATCGCTGAAACCCAGCTCATGAAGCATCACGGAGTCGGGGTCGGGGTCCGCCTGCTTGCAGTCTGGGCAGAGCGTGCGCATGAGCCGCTGCGCCACCACCAGGTTGATGGCATGCGCCAGCAGAAACGGCTCGATGCCCATCTTGTAGAGCCGGCTGATGGCGCTCGGAGCATCGTTCGTATGGAGCGTCGAGAAGGTGAGGTGACCGGTATTCGCCAGCTTCACGGCCAGCTCGGCCGTGGGGCGGTCGCGCATCTCACCGACCATCACCACGTCCGGGTCGTGGCGCAGGATCGAGCGCAGCGCTTGCTCTAGCTTGAGGCGATGGCTCAGCTTGATCTGGCGCGCC
>JAAAPH010000422.1 GCA_009908415.1 Bacteroidota bacterium | reverse complement strand
GGCCCACGCGTGGACGGGCGGATTCACGTCGTCGAACGCCCACTCGTAGGCGGGCAGCTGGCCGCTCGGGTGCATGTACCACTCGCGGGTGAGCAGAATCATCTGCCGCTTCGCCCACTCCGGGTCGATGAGCGCCACCGGAATCATGTGAAAGGCGAGATCCCATGCGGCGTACCACGGATACTCCCAGGCATCCGGCATCGAGATCACGTCGCTGTTGTGGAGGTGCATCCAGTCGCGGTTGCGCCAGCGGCCGTCCGGCGGATCGGGCTGGGCCGGGTCGCCCTCCAGCCAGCGGTCCACGTCGTAGTGGTAGAACTGCTTCGTCCACATCAGCCCGGCGAAGGCCTGCCGCTGGATGCGCCGCTCGTCGTCGGAGACGTCGTCGCGCTGCAGATCGTCGTAGAACGCGTCGGCCTCCGCGACGCGCCGCTGGAAAAGCCTGTCGGCGTGGACGAAGGGGCGCTGCATGCGCTCGGGCGTGAAGCGGATCTGGACCGTGTGCGCCTCGCCCGCCGGGACCGTAGTGCGGACGTGGGCGGCCACTTTGGTCCCCCACCGATCGGGGTTGACGGCCTCGGGGTCGCCCTGCACCACGTAGTCGTTGATGCCGTCCTTGACGTACGGGGTCGGGTTGGGCGTGCCGAAGAGGCGCTCGTGGTTCGTCTCGTTCTCGGTAAAGAGGAGCTCGATCTCGGTGCCGTCCGGCGCGTCGGCATACCACCAGCGCGTGCCGAGCGCATCGTGCGAGAGCCGCACCGCGCGGTCGCCTGTCGCCTCCAGGAGCGGCTTCTCAATGCCGGTCTCCCACGCCCACGTGTTGCGGAACCACAGGTGCGGGAGCAGGTGGAGCGGCGCGGCCTCGGGCCCGCGGTTGTGCGCGGTGATGCGGCACAGGAGATCCTCCTCACCGGCCTTGGCGTACTCGATGACCACGTCGAAGTAGCGCCCGGCCTCCAGCGCCTCGCCGATGGCGTCGACCAGCTCGTACTCCGGGTCGTGCTTGCCGCGCCGGTCGGCTTCGTGCACGAGGTCGGCGTACGGATAGGCGCCCTGCGGGTACTTGTACAGCATCTTGGCGTAGCTGTGCGACGGTGTGGCGTCGAGGTAGTAGTAATACTCCTTGACGTCCTCGCCGTGGTTGCCCTGCGTGCCGGTCACGCCGAAGAGGCGCTCCTTGAGGATCGGGTCCTGCTCGTTCCAGAGGCCGACGCCGAGGCACACGGTCTGGTCGCGGTCGCAGAAGCCGCCGAGGCCGTCCTCGTTCCAGCGGTAGGCGCGGCTGCGGGCGT
Source organism: Bacteroidota bacterium (assembly GCA_009908415.1). Lineage (GTDB taxonomy): Bacteria > Bacteroidota > Rhodothermia > Rhodothermales > Salinibacteraceae > JAAAPH01. Next base: position 2,212 of record JAAAPH010000422.1, on the reverse strand, counting down.
GGTCGTGCGGGAAGTGCTCCCAGGCCTCGCCGGTGGCGCTGTAGTCTTCGCGGACGGTGCCCCAGGCGCGTTCGGCGAGGTACGGCCCCCACTTCTTCCAGTCGGCGCGGCGGGCTTCGGAGGCGGCGAGGCGGTCGTGTTCGGCGGTCATGCGGTTGGGGGCGATGGATGATGTTGCGATGGCGGTGCGGAGCGTCGAGGACGGGGCGGCACGACGCCCTCCCCTCTTCTCTACCTGCGCCCCTCCGTTCCGGTGCGACCAGCACGCGGAGGCCGGGGCGGCCCGGGTCCGGTTCATTCCGTGGGTGGGGCGTCGGCACTTGCGTCATCGGGCCCGGTGAGGACAATGAACCACTGGACGCCTTCGCCTTCGACGAGCCGCGGGGTGGCCTGTTTGAGGGACCAGCCGGCCCGCAGTAAGGCGGCGACGTCGGGATGGTCCACCGCCGGGGTATCTGAGCACACGTCGATGCGGAGGAGACGGATGCGCGAGGGGTTGGGGGGCATTTCCATAGAGCGGCTCCGTGCCTAGAGGGCACCGCATGTGAAAAGGAGGCGCCCTGTCTGCCGCCGAGGGAGGGCGTCGACACAGCGCGTGAAGCATGCTGTTGACTCCGTGCTCGTCCGAGTTGTGCCGTTACACGGATCCAACCGCCTGCCCCCGAGGGCAAGATGGAAACGGAGGTGAACGCGTCGCCAGAGACGGCGCTTGCGCTGGTGCGTGCACCGGCCCTGCAGCAGCTAAACCTGGTCGCCGGCTTCCTCGGCGCCACGCTCCACGTGCATGCAGACGGCCTGCGTGCGGGACCTCGGCGTCACACCGCGGGCCCGCCGCCGGAGCCGTTGTTACGCTTCCCGCCCGAACGCATACGGCCCGCGCCGTTGCGTACGTTGAAGAAGACCGATCGAGCGAAGCCGCGCGGATCAGAACGTGAGGGTCGTGTCGTCTCGTGCTCGCTGGCTTGCCGGACCAAGTCGCCGGCCCCGCCGAACGTAGCCCAAGGCGCCAGGTCGTCCTCCGTGATGTTGCGTGCCTCAGCGCACGGCTTACAGACGATGAACTCGGTAAGGGCGTCCTGAGCGAGCAGCTCGTCTAGCACGGCTTGAACGGTAGGAAGGCCCGGCGCTTTCAACTCGGCCAGGTTCGCGTGATTTTTGCTCGCCAGATAGGTGGCTTCCTGCATGGCAAAGAGGGCCGCCGTGCCGCCCTGGCTCATGGCGCCCTTCGCAGCAATGAACGGCAGGACGGCCTTGGTGCTGTTCTCCGGTCCGGTGGTCGTGATAATGTGCATGGCAGGTCGGGTCGGTTCGTGATAGAAGGGTCAGGTATGATGATCTCACGAAAGCCGCGCTCACAAGTTGCGCGAAGCAGGCCGCGCGCGGGACCGGTTGACGGAGCAACTCGTATCACGCATTTGGACACGAATTTAACGGCTTCTGACGCCGAGGCGCCGACGCCGCCCCGCCCGAAGCGGGTGTTGCCATCGTAGGAGCGGCCCCGGACCTCGCCCGCTGCCCTTGTTGCCTATGACCGACTACTACGAGGTTCTCGACGTCCGTCCCGATGCGACGCAGGAGGAGATCAAGGAGGCCTATCGGAAGCGCGCGTTCGAGACGCACCCGGATCGACGGGGGGATGCAGACGCGCACGAGGAGTTCGTCGAAGTCCGCACCGCGTACGATACGCTTTCCGACCCGCATGCCCGGGCGCGGTACGACCGCAAGCGTGCCCGCTCGAACGGTAGCGCGGAACCGCCCCCCCCATGGCCCGCGTGGGGCGCAGCACGGGCAACGGGTGCGCCAGCAGTACCATCGGCGGCGCCAGCAGCGCAATGCCCGGCGGCGCGCCCGCGGCTTGGTGAGCGTCGCGCATGCATCGCCCGGTGTGATGAAGTACGCCGGGTCTGTGGCCCTCGGTGCGATGGGGGTGTACGCCATTCTGGGGGCCGGCCCCATCGTCACCGTGCTGGTCTGGTCGATCGCGGCGGTGTTCGGCCTCTGCATCCTGGATCTGCTCGATGACGTGGTCCTCGGCGGGCGGATCAAGGACCTACTTAGCGGGTGAGGGCGTCCGCGGCAAAGGAGGGATTCATCCAGCGAGCGCCCGAACCGCTCCATGGACGCCGTCGACGACCTGGGCCATGCGCGGATAGTCGAGCGTGTCGGGCGTGTCCGTGGCGGCGTGGTAGTTCGGGTTGCGATAGAAGGCCGT
>JAAAPH010000102.1 GCA_009908415.1 Bacteroidota bacterium | reverse complement strand
GAGCGTCTGGCCCGCCGTGATCTTCTCCCCCTCGGTGACGTTTTTGCGGGTGACCGTCCCGTCGGACGGGGCGTAGAACGTCAGCGTGCGCTGGGGCGTGCCGGTGGCTTCCAGCCGCTCGATCTGCTCCGCCGAGACGTCCCAGTAGGCGAGGCGTCGCTCGGCCGCTCGGAGGAGGCGCTGCGCGCTGCCGTCGTCCGCACCGAGGCGCTCGGCATTACGGAGCGCCGTCAGATACTCGTCCTGCGTGGCGACGAGCTCCGGGCTGTAGATGGCGAAGAGCGGATCGCCCTGTTCGACGCGGGCGCCCTCGTAATCGACATGCAGCGTCTCGATCCAGCCGCTGATCTTGGGGGCGATGGCGTGCACGCGCTGCTCGTTCGCCGCGAAGCGCCCCGTCGTGCGCACCTGCCGCGTGAGGGGCTCAACAGCCACCGTGGTCGTGCGCACACCCATGTTTTGCAGCGTGGCCGGCGAGACGCGAACGGTGCCCTCCTCGGCCTGGCCGTCGACCTGAACGGGCGTCAGGGCCATGCCGCACACGGGGCAATCGCCCGGCTCGTCCTGCACGACGTCCGGGTGCATGCCGCCCTGGTACACGACGCCGTCGCCGTTGTCGTCATAGGCGGCCAGGCCGCTCGGGGCGGCATCCCTTTGCTGTCCACTGCCTGCTGTGGCGGAATCATTCGACGTGGCCGCGGCCGCGCCGGGCGATGTACGGGTGGCGTTGAAGGCGGTTAGCAATCCGCCGCCCAGTAGAATCCCGATAAGCAACGTCGCAGGGATGATGAGTTTGTTCTTCATGGGTGTGCTGTGGTTGAATGGTGCCAGTTGCAGCGGGGAGCAGCTGTCGTTACGGGTTGTGGTCATCGAGTCCGCGGATGCCTACCGTGCGCTCCAGCGCCGCGACGGTTTTCAGTGAGCGGGCGTACGTCGCTTCGTATTCCATCTGGAGCTGGAAGAGCGTCCGCTCGGCGTCAAGGAGATCGAGGAAGTCGGTGCGGCCCGTCGAGTATGCGTTGAGCGTCGCCTCGAGGGCCGTCTCGGCCTGTGGGATGAGGGTATCGTTCAGCAAGGTGAGCTGGCGCTGCTGCCGCTGGAGCTGCTGACGCAGATCGCCGAGTCGCGTGCGGATGTCGAGCTGCAGCGCGTCCAGCTGCGTCTGGGCGCGGCGCGCTTCGATCTGGGCCTCTTCCACCTGCGCGTTCAACTTGTCTCGCCAGAGGGGGACCGTGATGCCCAGCCGCACAGCAAGGGCATCCCGCCCTGTCATGGTCGGCGTGAGATCGGACGCCGCGATGTCGACGTACTGGAGCCCGACGGTGACATCCGGCCAGAACGCTTTCCGGGCGAGGGCTTCTTCGCGGTTCGCGCGCTGCCGGGTGCGGCGCAAAGCGTCGGCCTCCGGGCGCTGCTGGAGCGCCGTCGCCACCGGATCCTGCAGCGGAGACGCATCAGGGGGCGCCACGCGGACAGCGCCGGTTAGCCCCTCAGCGTCCGCGCGCCCCGTGAGGCGGGCCAGTCGTTGCTGGGCGGAGGCGCGCTCCTCGGCCAGTTGTTCGAGCCGCAGGGTGAGGCGTCCCCCTTCGATCTGCGCCTTTAGGATGGCCTGCTGCGTCCCACGCCCCACCTCGTACTGCGCCGCGGCGGATGACTCAAATCCATCCAGCTCATCCTGGAACCGGCGGACGAGCCGCGTCTGCTCCTGCACGCGGTAGAGCGTGTAGTAGGCCTCCTTCACGCGCAGCGCGAGGTCCTGAGCAACGGTCGCAGCCTCGGCATTAGCCACCTCGGCTTGCAGGCCGGCGACCTCACTCTGGAGCCGCCGCGTGCCCGGGAACGGAATCTGCTGCTGCACCTGCCATTGCGCGCGTTGCGGCCCGCGCGCCGTGACGATGGAATACGGCTGGTACGCCACGCCCACCGTGGGATCGGGCCAGGCCGACGCCTGCGCGCGCTCCGTCCGCAGGGCATCGGCACGGAGCCGCGCGGCCTGCAGCGACGGATTGGCGGCTTCCACCTCACGGAGGAGGGCGTCGAGCCGTAGAACGGTGGTATCCGAAGGCGCCGGTTGAGCACAGACGGGCGAAATGTACGATAGCGCTACGGTGGCCACGGCGGCCACGACGCGAAGCACGCGGAACGACATAGAATCTGCTGCAGGTCCAAGGGGGAAGACATCCGAATACCGGCCTGGTAGTTATCCAGGCCACGGGCTGATTCGGTGCAGCAGCGCGCTGTGCGTCCACTAGCGGATGGGGGGACTGGTGCGAGTTGCAGTCATGCCCGACTCTACACGAGGGCGCAGCCCGACTGACGAGCAGAGCGAGCTAATCGAGCATCCAGAAATCCCAGTTATCACACTGGATGGTGCACTTTCGGTGCAGATCGAACTTCCAACCAAGTTGGAAATGAGCGTCCTCAAGCACACTCAACACCATGACCAGCCGCGGGCAGCGCGCTGCTGCCTGCAGCCATCACAAGAGAAAGGAAGCCGTCTGAAGACGGATAGGGATGGGCGAGCGGGGAGTAGCCTGTTTGCCGACCTGCACGTGATCCGGCGGCGACACGGCCGCACCAGACTGGATGACGGCCTGCGCGGCGAGTAGAAGTACGTCCTGCACAACGGGGACCGCACGCTCTGTCTGCAGCACGGCGGGCGCCGGCTCATCAGCCATCATCGTACATGCGGCATCGTCACACGCCCCCATATCGTGGGGAGCTTCGGCGCCGTGGGCAGCGTCTCCGTGACCGTGCAGACAATGCGCCGGTGCGTCGTGGTCGGACTCATGCGTCGCATGCATCGCCGTGTGATCGGCCGCAGCGGCCTCGGCGGGCGCACAGACCTGGCACAGCACCGGCAGGGCGACGCTCACCATCATCAGCGTGGCGAGCAGCCCGGGCAACGTGCGATATGTTTGAAGCCTGCGAATCATGCGGGGCGGTTTATCCCGAAAGACATGGTTCCAATTCGCCAATCCAGCAACGGGTTCCGATGCGAGGCGCAATAAACGGGCCGTTTCACGCTGGGGTCTGCGCCAGTTTGTCCGCGGTGCCAGGCACAGAGGCGGTCTCCCTCTCCGCATAGTCCGGATGGATGTCGACGCGCCGCAGCCGGTTCGCGTTGCCCACGACGGTGATTGAGCTGGTGGCCATGGCGATCTCGGCGAGCACCGGGTGCATCCAGCCGATGACGGCCAGCGGAATCATCACGACGTTGTAGGCGAACGCCCAGAACAGATTCTGCTGGATGGTGCGGAACGTGGCGCGGCTCAGGTTGACGGCCTCGACGACGCTCGTCAGCTCGCCGCGGACGAGCGTCACGTCGCTCGCCTCGATGGCGATGTCGGTGCCCGTGCCGATGGCGAGGCCGACGTCGGCCTGCGTGAGCGCCGGGGCGTCGTTGATGCCGTCGCCGACGAACGCGACGCGGCCGTGCTCCTGCTGGAGCCGCTTCACCTCGTCCGTCTTGCCGTCGGGCAGCACCTCGGCCAGCACGTGATCGA
>JAAAPH010000441.1 GCA_009908415.1 Bacteroidota bacterium | reverse complement strand
GCTCGGGAACTACAGCACGACCCGGCTGGCGCCCGGATTACAGCAAACCGAGCACTGCGAACTCCGCGGTATCGTGACCGGCTCGCCCGAGAAAATCCCGGTGTGGCAGGAGCGATACGGTATCCCTGACGGCAACGTGTACAACTACGACACGCTTCCCGACATCGCCAACAATGACGATATTGACGTGGTCTACGTGGTGACGCCCCCCGGCCTCCACGCCCGGGATGCGATCAAAGCCGCCGAGGCCGGCAAACACGTCTGGTGCGAAAAACCCATGGCGAAAAACGCCGCCGAATGCCAGGCCATCATGGACGCCGCCCAGAAAAACGGCGTGCAGCTTACGGTCGGCTACCGGATGCAGCACGAGCCGAACACGCAAACCATCATCCGGTACGGCGAGAACGAAACCTATGGGGCCGTCACGGAAGTGCGGACCGGCGCCGGCTATAGCGGCGCCCATCCCGACCCGGACGACTGGCGGCGGGATGCCGAGCTGTGTGGCGGGGCCCTCTACGACATGGGGGTCTACCCCATCAACGGCGCCCGCTATGCCACCGGCATGGAGCCGATCGCCGTACGCGGCCGGATCTGGTCCGAGCGGGAGGAGATGTACAGCGAAGTCCCCGAGTACGCGGAGTTCGAGCTGGAATTTCCCAACGGCGTCACCGCGCACGGAGAAACCAGCTTCGGCAAGTCGACGAACTATCTCGACGTGGACTGCACGGAGGGGTGGTACCGGCTGCGGCCGTTTCAGTCCTACTCCGGCGTCCAGGGCGAAACCAGCGATGGCACCCAGCTCCCGCCGGACCCTCGTCACCAGCAGGCCCGACAGATGGACAACGATGCCCTCGCCATCAAGGAAGGCCGAGCGCCCATTGTTCCTGGCGAAGAGGGCTTAGCCGACATCCGCATCGTGCAGGCCGTCATGGAATCGTCGCAGAACGGCGGCACGCGCGTGGAGCTCTAGGTCGCTCCCCGGTTCCGATGGGCGGTTCGGGCGTAGCGTCGACCTGCCGAGGGACCCCGCGCCGTGCGTACGCCACCGGCTTTCAACCCTGCATATGCGCCATCGGCGCAGGCACGTAAGCGTCTAAAGTATGCCGACTCGAGGAGATTTTGATTGGGGCGGTTGGTTAACTTAGGGATTGCTCCATCTCATCTGTATCCCCTGCCATCGCACTTTCATGGAGCGCATCCTTCAGTTCGTCTCTGAGCTCCGGCGCCGGAGTGTATTCAAGGTGGCCGCCGCGTACTGCGTCACGGCGTGGCTTCTCGTGCAGGTAGCGGCTATCGTACTGCCGACCTTCGAGGCCCCCTCTTGGGCGATGAAAGTCTTTTTGTTTACGGTGGCCTCGGGCTTTCCGATTGCCCTTCTTTGCGCATGGGCCTTCGACCTCACCCCCGACGGGTGGACGCGCACGCTGCAGGAACACCGTCCGGCCTCGCCCGCCCCATCAGCGACGGACGATGGGCGTCTGGCACTGCGCACTGCACGGCCTGGTGCCTCTCCCGCTTCGGCGTTCCGTCTCAAACGGCCGACCTGGATTGCGGCGGGTGCGGCAGGCCTTATCATGATCGTGCTCCTAGGCTGGCTCTATCAAACCCGGGTCCCAGACGCGCGCCATCTTGCCGTGCTTCCATTTCGCGTGGTTGGCGCCGAAGCCGACAACCCCGAGATCTTTTCAGCCGGGCTCCTCGAAACGCTGAGCAGCCGGCTGATGCAGCTCGGTCAGTTCCAGGAGGCGCTCTGGGTGGTTCCCGCCAGCGAGATCGTGGGCCCGATGACGCCGAGTGAAGCACGCGACCGGTTTGGGGTGACCCTGGTGGTCAGCGGCAGCATTCAGGTCGAAGCAGACCTCGTCCGCCTCACGCTGAACCTCGTCAACGCCGAGACGCGGCGCCAGATCAGCTCGCGGCAGATTGACCACCAGGGAGGCGGGCACCTCGCCCTGCAAGACGAAGCGACCCTCCTGCTTGCCCGCATGTTGCAGGTCCAGCTCTCGGATAAAGCCCGGGCCACGATGACAGCGGGGAGTACCACCGACGCGCAGGCCAATACGCTGTACCTCCGCGGACGTGGCACGTTGCGGAACGCCCAGTCGGTCGGCGATCTGGATACCGCAATCGACTTGTTCACGCAATCGACCCACGCCGACCCTCTATTCGCGCTTGCCCATGCCGGCCTGGGCGAAGCGTACTGGAAGAAGTATCGCCGCTCCGACGACGTCCAATGGATCGATGATGCCATTCAACATAGCCAACGGGCTCTCCAGCTCGATGATAACCTGGCGCCTGTCTGGGTCTCCCTGGGACTGATCCGGAGTGGACAGCGACACGATGAGGCCGCGCTAGACGCCTTTCAGCGGGCACTGGAGATTGATCCCTCCTACGCCGACGCCCACCGGTGGCGGGCCATTGTGCATCGGCGGCTCGGTGACTTCGAGCAGGCAGAACAGGCGTACCACCAAGCGATCACGCTCCACCCCGAGTACTGGAGGGGCTACAACAGCCTAGTGCAGTGTCATGGGTGATTTAGTGTACTAAGCGTAGTAGATTGAGGCGAGCCATCTGCCCAATCGATGCTTTGTTTTATCATGCCTGCCAAAAAATATCGCGTTAAACTTTCTTCCGACGAGCGCGCCCACCTGCTCGAACGCATTGGCCGCGGCGAGCGCCCGGCCCGTGAGCAGACCCGGGCCCGCATCCTGCTGAAGGTCGACGAAGGGCCGAGTGGGCCCGGCTGGAGCGACGCCCGGACTGCAGAAGCGCTGGAGGTGGCCGAAGGCACGGTCGCGGCGCTGCGGCGCCGCTTCTCGGAGCGAGGCCTGCGCGGGACGGTCGAGCGAAAGGCGCCCGACCGAGAGTACGAGACGAAGCTCGACGGCGAGCAGGAGGCGCGGCTCATCCAGCTGGCGTGCTCACAGGCGCCGACCAGCCGCTCGCAGTGGAGCTTGCGTCTTCTGGCTGACCGGTTGGTCGAGCTCGGCGTGGTGGACTCGATCAGCCACGAGACGGTGCGACAGACGCTCAAAAAAACGAACTCAAACCGCACCTGAGCCGGCAGTGGGTGATTCCGCCGGAACAGAACGCACGCTTTGTGGCGAAGATGGAAGATGTGCTCTCGGTCTACCGTCGGCCCTACGATCCAAGCCGACCGGTCATTTGCATGGACGAGATGAGCCGTCAGCTCTTGAAGGAGGTGCGCGATCCAATTGAGGCGAGGCCCGGCGCCCCGTACCGCTACGACCACCACTACGAGCGAAATGGCACGGTCAATCTCTTCACGTTTTTCGAGCCACTGGCCTCCTGGCGCGCGGTGATGGTTCGCGAGCGGCGCACCAAGACGGACTGGGCCGAGTGCGTGCGAACGCTCTTGGACGAGCACTACCCGGAGGCCGAGAAAGTGATTTTGGTCATGGACAACTTGAACACGCATTGCTTGTCGAGCCTCTACGAGGCGTTTGCGCCGGAGGAGGCGCGGCGGCTCGCGGAGCGGTTGGAGATTCACTACACGCCCG
>JAAAPH010000235.1 GCA_009908415.1 Bacteroidota bacterium | reverse complement strand
TCTACCCAACGCCCACCATCGGCATGCTGGGCCTCGTGGAGGACGTTGAGCAGCACGCCACGACCGCTGCGTTTCAAGACGCCGGGGACGTCATCTTCCTGCTCACGCCCGAGGCCTGGGCACACCGCGACGACATTGGCGGGTCGGAGTATTTGGCGCACCGGCACGCCCAAGTGACAGGCAACGCGCCATACCTCGATCTCGACGAGGAAGGCGCCGTCCAGCGCGCCATGCTTCAGCTCATCCGTGACGGCCTTGTCGCCAGTGCGCACGACGTCTCTGAGGGCGGCCTCGCCGTATGCCTGGCTGAGAGCGCCATCTTCGCCGGGTCTCTTGGCGCCGATGTGAGGCTCGACGTGCGTGACGACGTCCGGCTCGATGCGCTGCTCTTCGGTGAGGCGCAATCGCGCATCGTCTTCTCAACACCGGCCTCCAACACCGCCGCGGTGAACGACGCCCTCGAGAACCAGCCGGTGCAGGCCCTGCAACTGGGCGCGGTGACGGAGGAAGGCCTGCGCATCACAGTGAATGGCCGGGTGGTCATCGATGCCGAAGGGGCCGATCTTGCCGCGCGTTACGAAGACGCCATCCCGGCGCGGATGAACCGCTAGACCCGCCGGGTGGAGCCGGGTGCTTGTCGGATGAACGGCATCACGCGGTGTAACGGGCGCAAGGGCGCTTTAAACTACGTATGGCCAGGCTCGGGGATGGAACTGGGCGGGCTGGCGTCCTGACAAAAAGGCCCGAGCAGGGCGACACGATAGGAAGGGCCTGCTGTTCTGGCACAAAGAACGGCCCGGAATAAGAATTGCGATGGACTACCCTGCGAGTACGGGGAGAAACTGCAGCGCACAGCTTCGGTTAAACTCCCTCTGAGAGACATCCACTTAGGTTTTGCACTTTTCAACACCGAACATCCACACACCATTATGGCCGAAGACGGAAAGACGCTGACGCTTACGGACGACAACTTCAAGGACGAGGTGCTGGACGCCGACCAGCCCGTGCTGGTCGATTTCTGGGCTACGTGGTGCGGCCCGTGCCGCCAGATCGCTCCGATCGTAGAGGAGTTGGCGGAAGACTTTGATGGCCGCGCCAAAGTGGGCAAGGTTGACGTCGATAACAATCCGCAGGTGGCCCAGCAGTACGGCGTCCGTTCCATCCCCACGCTGCTCTTCTTCAAGAACGGCGAGGTGGAAGATCAGCTCATCGGCGCGATGTCGAAGGGCGAGCTCTCGAAGCGCCTTGAGGCCCTCGCAGGACAACCGGCATAGCGGACCGTGCGCCGGTCCTGCGGGAGCGGCGCCATGAGCCATCCGCCTCTGCCGATCAAAACAAACAACCATGGAAGCGACACAGCAAAACGGAACACCGAATGGACAGGCTACGCACCCGGACCTGTCCGCGTTTGAGGGCATCGACTTTTCTGAGGCCGAGAACCGCGATGTCGTCATCATCGGCACGGGACCGGCCGGATGGACGGCCGCCCTCTATGCGGCCCGGGCCAACCTGGAGCCGCTGGTTTACCAGGGACCCGAGCCCGGCGGCCAGCTCATGTCGACCACCGACGTGGAGAACTACCCCGGCTTCCCGGACGGTATCCTCGGGCCGGACATGATGCAGAAGTTCGAAGAGCAATCCAAGCGCTTCGGCACCGAGGCACGATACGGGGTCGTGACCGATGTCGACTTCTCCGACCGCCCGTTCCGGCTCCTCGTCGACGAGGAGACGCCGATCTACGCGCAAACGGTAATCATCTCTACAGGAGCCTCGGCGCGGTATCTGGGCCTGGAGAACGAGCAACGCCTCATCGGCCACGGCGTCTCGGCCTGCGCCACGTGCGACGGCGCCTTCTTCCGCGACGAAACCGTGGCCGTCGTGGGCGGCGGGGACAGCGCCATGGAGGAAGCCCTCTTCCTCACGAAGTTTGCCAAGGAGGTACGCATCCTCCATCGCCGTGACGAACTGCGCGCCTCGCAGATCATGCAGGACCGCGCTTTCGACAACGAGAAGATCACGTTCGTCTGGAACACCGAGGTCATTGATGTGCTCGGCGAGGACGAGGTCGAGGGCATCGAGGTCATCGACAATGCGACGGGCGAGACGTACGTGATGGACGAGGTGAGCGGGCTGTTTTTGGGCATTGGCCACACGCCCAACACGGAGCCGTTCGAGGGCTGGCTCGACATGGATGACAGCGGATACATCCAGACCCAGCCGGATTCCTCCTACACCAACATTCCGGGCGTCTTTGCCTCGGGCGACGCGCAGGATCACGTGTACCGGCAGGCCGTTACGGCCGCCGGCACCGGCTGCATGGCCGCGATCGATGCCGAGCGGTGGCTGGCCGAGCACGGCGCCATCGAGGCGCCCCGCACCGAAACCGAATATCACGCCACCCCCGCCATGGAAAGCGCGGACCAGTAAACAACTATGACATACAACAGAAAGTGCGAATCTGAAAACCATCGAACGGGGCCGGGGCGGGCGTTCCTCACGCTCTGCCTCGTGGGGAGCTTGTCGCTCGTGCCCCTAGCATGCATGCCCAGCTCGGCCGACTCGCAATCGGAGCAGACGGCGACCGACGAGGAGGCGGCATCGGCGGAGTCCGCGACGTACGAGGTCCCCGCGTACACCGGCGAGCGCTCCGTCCAGCAGCGCCTCAACGACGCCTCGGTGGCAGCCCAAGTTAAGCGGGCCCTCGTCCGCCAGCGGGCCTTGCGGGTGTTCGACTTCAATCCTACGGTAGAGGGGAAAACCGTTACGCTTCGCGGCGACGTGAACACGAAGGCGCAGTGGGAACGGGCCGATGAAATCACACGCCGCATCGCGACCGGGCGTGAGGTCGTCAATGCCGTCACGGTGGGCGGGCGCCCGGCCGATGAGGTGGACGACAGCGCGACGGAGGAGGCCGGGGCGTCCACCGCCGTGTATCATACCGTCGAGCGCGGCGAAAATCTCTGGGGAATCGCCCGGCAGTACGGGGCCTCGGTGCAGCGCCTTCGCAGCCTCAACAACATGAGTTCGGGCGGCCTGCGCGCGGGCGAGCGGATTCGCGTGCGGTAGGGCGCAGGGGAATGGGGCATCAGCGCAGAGACGGTGACTCGCTCTGTGCGCCTCGCCGCTCACCGCCTGAAAAAATTCTTCAGAAGGAACCACACGTTTTCCTTCCGCTCCCGAAGGCGGCGAGAGAAGTACGGGAACCATTCGGTGCCGTACGGGACGTACACCAGCATGTTGTATCCGTCGTCGACCATCTCGCGCTGCGTCTCCGGGCGCACGCCATAGAGCATCTGAAACTCGAAGGCGTCCCGGCCCACCCCGTTCTGGCCCACGAACTGCTTCGTCGCGTCGATGATTTGGTCATCGTGTGTGGCGATGCCGGGGTAGTGCCCCTCACGAATGAGCTGCTTCATGTGATCGATGAAGCGCGCGCGGATGGTATCCATGTCTTGGTAGGCGAGTGCCGGCGGCTCGTTGTACGCCCCCTTGCAGAGACGGACGCTCGCGTTCAGGTCGCAC
>JAAAPH010000238.1 GCA_009908415.1 Bacteroidota bacterium | reverse complement strand
CACCCCGTGCACACCGGTTCCTTCACGGCGCACTTGCAACGTCTCATTGGCATGCTCATCGCAGAATCGTGCCCGCCCCCATTGATGTCAGAGATTCTCCCACACCGAGCGTGGGGCGAATCCGCCGTTTTTCCTGGCACTTTGCTGGACGGATCGCCCGTCAGGGCGTTCTATCATGCCGTTACAACGGCCTTGATGATTATCGGGGAGGGGAAAGCATGTTGGCAACGACTACGACCGGTTCGCTGCAGAAGAATTCGTCCCGCCAGACCAAACGCCTCAACCACCCGGTCTGGACCTGCCACGCGGAGCATAGCATGGCGGTATGCATTGCCCTGGTCCTTTGGATCGGGCTCATTCCATTATCGAGCCGGGCGCAGGTCCCGCCCGAAGACCATCGTGCACTGCGCGCGCCGGAAGCAATCAGGAGCGTAGCAGCGGACACGCTGGGGGCCAAAGCCGTCCGCCAGCACCCATTCACGGGAACCAGCGGCGACCAGCTTGGCTCTGCGGCGGCCGGCGGCGACGTCAACGGCGACGGGTTCAGTGACGTCATCGTGGGCGCGCCGCTCAGCGGGGCCGGCCGCGTGCGGATCTATTTCGGGGGCCTCCGACCGGGCACCACACCAGACGTGACGCTCACGGGCACCTCGGCCAGCGACCGCTTCGGCTGGTCCGTGGCGGCCACCGATCTCAATGCGGATGGCGTCGATGACGTGATCGTTGGGGCCCCCTTGCGCGACGTGCTCGCAAAGACCAATGCGGGCGTGGCCTATGTCTTCTACGGCGCGCGGTCATGGGGCGGCGTCGTGAGCGCTACCGAGGCCGATGTGCAATACACCGGCGCGGCCATGGACGACCGCTTGGGCAGTAGCGTCGCCGCCGCCGGCGATGCAAACGGTGATGGCTGGCCCGACCTGCTTGTCGGCGCCCCGCTCGCCGATGCGGGCCTCGAGTTTAACGACGCCGGCCGCGCATACCTTTTCTTCGGCGGCTTCGGGCGGTCGGGTAGCGTCTCGGCGGCCTCGGCCGACTTCTCCGTTATCGGCGAGGCCCCCTTCGACGAGTTCGGCCACGCGGTCGGTTCGGCCGGCGACGTGAATGGCGACGGCTACGCCGATCTCCTGGTGGGCGCTCCGAACAACGACGGCGGCGGCAGCAACGCCGGGCGGGGCTACGTCGTGCTCGGCGGCGATGCCCTCAGCGGCATCACGCTGCCCGCGGCCAGTGCCGATCTGGTGCTCACCGGCGCCAGCGGCGAGCGGCTTGGCACGGCCGTCAGCCCCGCCGGAGATGTGAACGGCGACGGGTTTTCCGACTTTGTGCTGGGGGCGCCATTCGCCAGTCCGGACGGCCGGACCGAAGCCGGACGCGCCGATCTTTACCTCGGCCGCGCCGTGCTCGATGCCGACCCAGACGTTGTGCTCGCCGGCGCGGCCGCGGGCGATCACTTCGGTACGGCCGTGGCCGCCGCCGATGACCTGAACGGTGACGGCTACGCCGACGTCGCCGTGGGCGCCAACACGAACGACGCGGCCGGCGAGGATGCGGGGCGCGCGTACGTCTTCTTCGGCGACGGCCCGGAGCGCGGCGGCCCCATCCAAGGCGGAACGCGCATGGACGCCGCCCCCGACATCACACTCACTGGGGACGCGAGCGAGGATCTCTTCGGTACGACCCTCGCGCCGGCCGGCGATGTGGATGGCGACGGCTACGGCGACCTGCTCGTCGGGGCGCCCGGGAACGACACCGGTGGCGCCCTTTCGGGCCGGGCCTACCTCGTCTCCAACCGCATGACCGGCACAGCCCATCCGAATGCGGTCGTGACCGGGCCCGGGCCCACCGGTCGGCTCGGTGAATCGGTGGCCGCGGCCGGCGACGTCAACGGCGACGGGTACGAGGACGTGCTGGTGGGGGCGCCGTTCCACGACGAGCCCGCGCCCCTCGGCGAGAACGTAGGCCGCGCTTATCTGCTCTACGGCGGGCCACAGATGGATGCCGACCCCGACGTGACGATCACCGGCGAGGCCGGAGGGGACCAGTTTGGGGAGGCCGTCGCCCCTGCCGGGGATGTCAATGGCGACGGCTATGGCGATATCGTCGTCGGGGTCAAGCTCAACGATGCCGGATCCTCGTCCGGCGTCTGGGCAGGGCGGACGTACGTGTTCTTTGGGGGGCCCAATCTTCCGGCAACGCTTTCAGCCTTCGAGGATGCGCAGGTCATTCTAAACGGAGAGGCCCCGACCAACTTTTTTGGGTGGTCGGTGGCGTCGGCCGGCGACGTCAATGCGGATGGGTTCAGCGATATCATCGTTGGCGCGCGGGATGCGGGCGACGATTTTACGGGGCGCGCCTATGTCTTTCTGGGCGGACCCGACCTGGTGGGAACCCTGGAGGCCGCCGCGGCCGACATGATCCTGATCGGCGAAGCCACCGATGACGCCTTTGGGTTCGAGGTCGCCCCGGTGGGAGATGTCGACGGCGACGGCTACGACGATGTGGGGGTGCTGGCCCCACGACCCAATGACTCCGAGGGGCTCGCGTACCTCTTTCGAGGGCGGGCTCCCCTGCCGGCGGTCGTCGATGCCGCCGACGCAACGTTCCGGCTCCGGGCCGAGCCTCCGTTTACCTGGTTGGCATCCATTGCAGGGGCCGATCTCAACCGGGACGGCTTTTCGGATCTCATCGTCGGCAGCCGGGGCCTGAGTAGCAGCACAGACGTTGGCCGCGTAGGCGTCGTCTTCGGCGGCACCGACCTCGTGGGAACGATCTCCACAGCCAATGTCGATGTCGTGCTGCGCGGCAGTTGGGGCGACGACGCCAATGATCGGTTTGGCACCGCTCTCGCAGCGGGGGATATTAACGCCGACGGGTTCAGTGACATCGTGGTAGGGGCGCATTTCTTTCCCTTGACCTCCGATCCCGGACGTGCCTACGCGTTCTACGGCGGGCCCACGCTGGACACCGCGCCGGATGTCACGTACTACGGTGAGCAGCCAGAGGATCAGTTCGGCCTGGCCGTTGCTACCGGCGACGTGAACGGCGACGGCCGAAGCGATGTGATGGTGGGAGCCCCCTGGAACGACAGCGGGGGCGCCGATGCCGGGCGCCTCTATCTCTACACAGCCCCGCCGCCTGTCGTCGTTCCACGCATCACGAGCGTGCGGGACGTGCCGGCCGACCAGGGCGGGCAGGTCGCCGTCGCCTGGACGCGTTCGGGCTACGACGTGCGCGGCCTCGCCCGTATCACGCGCTACCTCGTGCAGCGCAGCCAGCCGCCCGGCCCGACCGGCTTTCAGTGGGAGACGGTGGCCACCGTGCCCGCCTCCCAGGAGCCGCGCTATAGCGACGCCGTTCCGACCTACAACGACCAGACAGACAGCCATCGCGGCACCACCTATTTCCGCATCGTCGCCGAAACGGATCACCCCGACGCGTACTGGCGCTCCATGGTAGCCCGCGGCGCCTCCGTCGATAACCTCGCGCCCGAGACACCCGAGGACCCGCTCCTGCGCGTGGACCGATCGA
>JAAAPH010000197.1 GCA_009908415.1 Bacteroidota bacterium | reverse complement strand
CGCTAGCCCCACGGGCAGCGCCGTCACGAACCCGCCCAACCCGATGGCGGCGTAAACGTGGAGGTGCGTGTCGCTCATCGCGCCCGCCCACGTGCGCGGCGAGATGAAAACGGCCACCACGATGGCGGCCAGCCACTGCACCGTCATCAGGATAGCAAACATCCGGTCGTGGCTCCGGAAGTCCTCGACACGCATGCGTTGAAAGATGGTGTCTGCGTGCTGTTTGATGTGGACCTCGTTCTCCATGGCTTAAAAAATCGTCTATCGGATCGTGTCAGAGAGATCTGAGTCCTCATGAGCGTGGGACGAACCGCTCGGTTGGAGAGAACTGCTCAGTTGAAATGACTTCCATCGGTTCACCGGCGCTCGGTGGAGGGCGCACCCGAACACAAAGGTGGAGGTCCGATCGGCCGCGCCCGTTTGAATGAGTTGCCGGAGCGCCTGACGCCCCTTGTTGTCGCCTTCATGCCCGCGCGACGCCGTGATGCCACCGGCAAATCGGAGATGCTGCCGCGCGTCGTAGTAGAGCACTTGGCCAGAGGTGAACGCCCCAAAGCGCTCCGCCTCCACTCCTTTCACGTCGCGCACCGGGTGGACCGCAGGCATCGCCGTGGCGCGATGCCACAGATGATCGCGGACCCACGCGCGGTCGTAGCCTTCGGGCTGCACGAAGACGACGTACGTGGTGACTTGCCCTTGCACGTGATGGAGCAAGCGCTCCAGTTCGCTCAGCGTGGCGCGCGTACATGGGCACCGCGGGTGGGCAAACAGGACGAGGGTGCCCCGCGTCTGCCCCCCTGGGTCCAGGGCCGAGGACGCAGGCCATTGCGAGGGAGGCTCGGCGGGGGCTCCCGGTGCGTTCTGATAGTCCATGAGCACGACGAACCCCAGAGCCACACTGGCGCCCCAGACGACCAACAGCCCGGCGATGAGCCCGCGTCCGGCCCTCCCCTCCCGCATCTTGGACACGATGTGGCGATGGTCCCCAGCCATTGTTCTTGTACCGATCGCTTACGGCCTCTTGGCCCTCACGAATCAGTGTGATAAGCGTTAGTTATGCGAGCTATGCCTGCAGCATGGGGGCGACAATAAGCTTGCCGCCTCCTAGGTCCGGTCGAGATTCCAGGGCCTCAATGCCCCCGGCCAAGAGCCCATCGAGATGGACGGCCGGTATTCCGGAAGTAAAACCAACGTCTATGCGCCCGTCCGTTGGAACACAATATGCTAATAGATTGACAGGGCCATATACCCCATAAGCACCGTACTTCCCGAGCGGCGGCTGCACCCGCGATGACCCCGCGTCTACGCTTGATGGGCCCATGGGGGCTGATGACTACGCCGCCATGCAGCGTGCTTCCTGCCGCTCCTTCTAGGTATCGGCACTTTTTAGGTCACCTTTAGGTTGCTAAACATTTTTAAAGCCTTCCGATTGCGCCTGTCTTCGCAGCGTGCTTGACGGACCGTCCTTCCGGAAAGATGTACGGCCCTGCTTGAGCTTCCGGAACAATGGCCGATAACTACGCAGACCCATCCTATCGCCAGCCCCTCATCGATTACTTTCCGCCTATGCACCTTCTCCTTGTCGAAGATCAGGAGGACCTCGCCCGCGGCCTAGAAATTGGCCTCGAAGAAGCCGGCTACTCGGTTGACATCGCTTACGACGGCATGGAAGGCGAGATGCGGGCGCTGAGCACCTCGTACGACCTGCTCCTCGTCGACTGGATGCTTCCGCGCCAGGACGGTCTGACCCTGATCCAGCACGTTCGTGACGCCGGCGTCCGGTGCCCCATTCTGATGCTCACGGCCTTGACCGATGTGGAAGACCGCGTGAAAGGCCTTGATGCCGGCGCGGACGACTACCTGACCAAGCCGTTTGCCTTTGATGAATTGTTCGCGCGCCTGCGGGCGCTTCGGCGCCGGGAGAACATGCAGAAGCAGCGCCCCTCCATGCGGCTGCGCAGTGGCCCCCTCACGATAGATCGCCGCGGCCGCAAGGTGCTCTGGAAAGGCGAGGAGCTTGACGTCCGCCCCAAGGAGTACGAGCTGTTGGAGTTGCTGCTGCGGCGCGCCAACGGGGTCATTACACGCACCGTGATTGCCGAGTCGGTGTGGGGATCGACCTTTGTGACGGACGACACCATTAACACGACGGTGTCGAGCGTCCGCCGACGCCTGCGCGACGTGGACAGCGAAGCCGCGGGGATCGTGATCGAGACGGTTCGCGGCGTCGGCTACCGCCTGACGACCGCGGAGCCCACCACCAGCGGGGCCTCCTCGTAGCCGCGGCCCTGCCAACGTGTGATCTCGGCCCGCGGCGAGGCCAGCGTACCGCCGACATCGGACCCCGCCTCTTCGAAACGCGGCGCGAGCAGGAGGCGTGCCCCGCCCCGCAACGCGCCCTTAGCTTTCATCCCCGACGAGCGATCGAATCGTGCTGACCAGGTGGTCCACGTTGAACGGTTTGCGCACGAACGCATCGGCACCCAGCTCCAGGCTCTCGTCCCGCAGGTTCGACTCAGCGCTGGCCGTCAGGAACACGAAGGGGACCGACGCTCCCCACGCCCCGGCCGCGCGAATGGCCCGCAGCACCTCATGGCCCGTGCGCTCGGGCATCCGAATGTCGCAGATGACCAAGTCGGGCTGCTGCTCCTGCGCCGCCTCAATCCCCGTCGCCCCATCGCCCGCCTGCACGGCATGATACCCCAGTGCCTCAAGCAAATCGCACAGGTTGTCGGCGATATCGGCCTCGTCCTCGATGACTAAAACGGTAGGCATGCGTCTGTGGGCGCGTCATTCGTCCGTGTCCTGCGTCGCTTGCGGAGCGCGTGCCGCATGGGCATCATCGGCGAAAGGCCTCATCAGCGACCGGATGAGCGCGCGGCAGGGTAACATGAAAGGTCGATCCGTTCCCCTTTGCGCTCTCCACCTTCACGTCCCCATTGTGCACACCGATCGCTTCGTTGAGAATGGCTAATCCGAGTCCCGTGCCGCGGGTGGCCCCCACGTTTTCGGCCCGGTGAAACGGCTCAAAGAGGCGGTCGAGATCTTCACTCGGAATACCGATCCCTTCGTCGGATACGGTGATGTGCACCACGTCGTCCGTGGGCTGCACGCACAACCGGACGGTGCTACCCTCTGGCGAATACTTGACGGCATTGGAGAGCAGATTTGTGAGAATAAGGCGAAGCAGCTGCGGATCGGCCACCAGAGCGACCTCTTGGTCTACCCCAGACGTCTGTAGCACATGGCCGGCCCCGATCCCCTGCTTGATGTCGTCCACGAGCTCGGTCGCCAATCCGGCCATGTCCATCTCAATGGGCTCAAACGGAAGCTGTCCGGACTCGACCCGTCCGAAGATCAAGACGTCTTCCAGCAGCGTCGCCATGCGTTCGACGTTGTTCTGGATCCGCCGCAGATGCTTGTCGGTCTTCTCGTTGGCGCCGCGCTGCATGAAAAGACTGGCCAACTCGGCCGACGATTGGATGGTGGCCAGGGGCGTACGCAATTCATGCGACGCCATGGAGACGAAGCGCGACTTCAGCCGCCCTAG
>JAAAPH010000393.1 GCA_009908415.1 Bacteroidota bacterium | reverse complement strand
AAAACGCGCCGCTGTCCTTCGGGCCAAGCGGCACCTTGGACGTTGCCCTGAAGGCCGGCATCCGCGACGCCACCCTCTTTCTCACCTTCGAAAATGTGCTGAGCGGCACGTCGCTGCAGCCGGGCGTGCTCGTCGTTCCCGTATACCCGCTCCCCGAGCAACGCTTTCGCTTCGGCGTGTTCTGGCCCATTTGGGAGTGACCTCCCGGGCCCCGCCCGGTTGCAAAATCGACCCACATTCGCCTTATTCTGATCAGAGGATGGACGCCCGTCCTCGCCGCCGCGCTTCCCCATCGTCTCCCCCTCCGTCATGAGCGACGCCTCCGACCACGAAATCATTCGCTGTTCCTTCTGCGGGTGCACGGCGCAGGAAGCCCACTCGATGGTGGCCGGCCCGGACGTGTACATCTGCGACCGGTGCGTGGACGAAGCGGCCGGCATCGTGCACGACGATCAGCGCACCCGCTCCCCCGAGCGCAGTCCCGCCCCGCGGCGCGACCAGGCCTCCAAGCTGGTGCCGCACCAGATCAAGTCCGCCCTCGATGAATACGTCATCGGGCAGCACCGCGCGAAGAAGGCGCTGTCGGTGGCCGTCTACAACCATTACAAGCGAATCAACGCCGACCACTACGTCCACGACTATCACGACGTCGAGCTCGAAAAGGCGAACGTCCTTCTCATCGGCCCGACGGGTACGGGCAAGACGCTGCTGGCCCGCACGCTGGCCCGCGTGCTGGACGTCCCCTTCTCCATTTCCGACGCGACGGCCCTCACCGAAGCCGGCTATGTGGGCGAAGACGTGGAAAGCATCCTCTCGAACCTGCTCCGCAGCTGCGATTTCGATGTGGAGGCCGCCGAGCGCGGGATCATCTACATCGACGAGATCGACAAGGTAGCGCGCAAGGCGGAGAACGCCTCCATCACGCGCGACGTGTCGGGCGAGGGCGTGCAGCAGGCGCTACTGAAGATGCTGGAGGGCACCGAGGCGGGCGTGCCCCCGAAGGGCGGACGCAAACATCCGGAGCAGAGCCTCGTCACGATCGACACGCGCAACATCTTGTTCATTTGCGGCGGCGCGTTCGAGGGGCTCAACGAAATCATCGCCCGCCGCCGCTCAGCGCGCACCATCGGCTTTCTGTCAGACACCGCCGGGCGCATCAGCAAGGACGACCCCCGCATCTTTCAGTACACCGAGCCCGACGACCTTCTCCAGTTTGGCCTCATCCCAGAGCTCGTCGGACGCCTCTCGGTGACGACGGCGCTGGACGCCCTCACGAACGAAGACATGAAGCGCATCTTGCTGGAGCCGAAGAACGCGCTCGTCAAACAGTATCAGAAGCTCTTTGCGCTCGATGGTATCGACCTGTCGTTCGACGACGAGGCGCTGGATGCTGTCGTGGAGCGAGCGCGCACGCTGGGCACCGGCGCCCGCGGCTTGCGCTCGGTGATGGAGGACACCATGCTGGATATCATGTTCGACATGCACTCGCACCCGGAAGCGGGCACGTGCCGCGTGACGCTCTCGACCGTACGCGACGGCACGCCGCCCCTGTACGGCGAGCGCAAAGCTAGCGCCTAGGCATTTAGCGTGGGGCGTTTAGCGTTCAGACGCGCTCGCGCGCTCCGCTTCCCCGTCAACCTGCCCCCAATGCACAACCTCCAACGCCCATGAACTCGAAATACGTTTACTGGGGATCGACCGGCTTCGTCGCGCTCTTCGTGCTCTTCTCGGGCGCCATGTACTTCATCGCGGACGCGCCCGCAGAGAGCTTCGAACGCCTCGGCTTCCCCGACTACTTTCGCATCCAACTCGGCATCGCCAAGCTTGTGGGAGGCGTCGCGCTCCTGGTGCCGCTCCCGCGGTGGCTGAAGGAATGGACGTACGCCGGCTTCACGATCGACTTCGTCTCGGCGCTGATCGCCCACGCCGCCGTGGGCGACCCCGTGGCGTCGATGGTCATGCCCGTCGTGGCGCTCCTCCTTTTGATGGCGTCCTACGTAAGCTACCACCGGTACGTCCTCGACGCGCCCGACCGCGGCACATCCGAGCCGTGAGGGCCCGGCTCCAGCCCGCGCGATTCCGCGGCTACCAGTGCCCCGTGACTCGCCGGAGGAGGACCCGCTCCACCGGACGGATCCGTGGCTCCATAAGGGGTCGGCGCCCTTCGCGAGGGGCCGCAAAGGGGCCGTACGTGCGACGGACGCGGAGGTCCACAAACGCTGGACCCGGAACACCGCCGCCCGGGTTCGGGGTACGCATAGGCCCTTTCATTGCTGAGCATACCCCGTCGCGGCGTACGCACGGTGCACGATGATTCACCAATCCACATTGGTTGCTCTCTGGGATCGCCTGAAGGAGGGATCCCGCTACTACACCTACGGGCTGTACCAGGAGATTGCGAATAAAAACCTGTTCCTGTGGGCGCAGGCCATCGCCTTCAAGGTATTGGTCACGATCGTACCGGTCGTGGTGCTGGCGACCGGTTTGGTCGGGAAGCTCGTTCCGCAGTTGGTGCAACTGATCCCCCCCCAGGTGCCGTCGGAGGTTCCATCGGACGACCCCTTCGATCAACTGGCGGAGGTAGTGAGCGACTTCCTGCCCCCCTCACAGACCGACCAGCTGATCGACTTCCTTGAGACGCTGTACAATGCCAGCGGCGCCATCACCCTGTTTGGGGCCTTGGGCCTGTTTCTCTCAGCGTGGTCGCTGTTTATCACGCTGCGCATTGCCGTCAGCAACGCCTTCGAGCAGGACTGGCACGTGGGCCGATCCATCATCGGCGGCTACCTCTTCGACGTGCGCATGGTGCTACAGGTCGGCCTCTTGTTCGTGCTCACCATCGGCCTGTCGGTGCTCGCGCAATCGCTGGGCCTGGGCGCGTCCTGGTTTCGGGCCGTCGGGCTCTTCGCCCCGTTCTTGATCACGATGGTTATGTTCTTCCAGCTGTTCTATTTCGTTCCGAAGCCCCATCCGCGGAAGCGGAGCGCCCTCATCGGGGCCCTGCTTACGGCGGTGCTGTGGGAAGGCGCCAAGCAGGGCTTCACCTACTACGCCACGTACGTGGGGCACTTCGACCGGTATCACAGCGGCAGCGAGATGGCCGCGCTGGGCAACGTGTTCGGTATCATCATTGCATTTGTCTTCTGGGTGTATTTCTCCGCGATCGTGCTCATGGTGGGCGCCGTCATCGCATCATTGCACGAGCACCGCTATCGCATTGAGCAGTCGGCCCCGGCCGCCCCCGCCGAGCCGGCCTCGCCCGCCCCGCCCGATGCGCCGCCGGCGGCCGCGATGACCACGCCGCCCGACGCCCCCTCCCCCGATAGGGCCCCGGAGGAAATGCCTCCTGAAGAAGTCTCCGCCCGGCCGCAGGACTCGTAAGCATCGCGCGGCTGCGGCGCACGCCCGGATGGTGCCTGTTTTGTACTGCTTGATGACGTTTTCCTTGATGGGCCTCCTTGCTTTTTTTCATGTGCGCGGTGCCCTGGGTCGCGCCGGGGTTCTCCTCGGCATCGTGCTGATGGCGCTCGGCGCCCTTCCGGCCCGGGCGCAGGCTCCGCTCT
>JAAAPH010000421.1 GCA_009908415.1 Bacteroidota bacterium | reverse complement strand
GGGTTACGGGGCATTTCGTCGAAAGGCCGTGTGCATAACACACTAGTATGTGGAAGTCATCCTGCATAGTCTGAGACTATACGTTTCGGCCAATGTGTTGGGGCCAAACGGCTTGCGTCTGATATTGCATCCGGCAAAGGCGGAACGGCTCCACACATCGTGAGCGGATGGAAAAAAAGCATCTTCTCGCAGCAAAAACCAGCCACCTCACACCGTCGCACTCGCCGCGCGGCGGAGGCGGTCCATGAGCGCTTCGCCGAGGCCTGTGTCGGGCACCCTCTGGCAGTAGATCGTCGTGCAGCCGGCCGCCTCGCTCGCGCGGAAGACGTGAAACAGCGCGTGGGCGTATGCCTCCACCGAGGGACAGACGCGCACCCGCCCGAAGGCGTTTCGCTCCGGCGGGGCCTCCAGGCCAATGTATGCATGTGCCGCACCGGGTACGGCGTCTGCCGGCGTATCGACGAGGCAGACCCGCGCGGACGGGGCATAATGGCGGTGCTTGGTGCCCGGGCTGCGCGCGCGGTCGTCATCGTCGCCCGTAGCGGGCCCCTGCACGCTAGGCACCACCGCACGGAGGGCGTCCAGCGTGATGGCACCAGGGCGCAGTACGGCGGGTGGTGCGGTCGTACAATCCACCACGGTCGATTCGAGGCCGGCGCGGGTGCGTCCGCCTCGCAGGATGCACGGGATGCGCCCACCGAGGTCGTCCCGCACGGCCTGCCACGTCGTCGGGCTCGGGCGGCCGGAGCGGTTGGCGGACGGCGCGGCGACGGGTGTGCCGCACGCGGCGAGGAAGCGCTGGGCGGCGGGGTGATCCGGCATCCGCACGCCCACCGTGTCAAGCCCCGCAGTGACGACGGATGGCACATCCGGGTGGCGGGGCAGGATGAGCGTGAGCGGGCCGGGGAAGAAGCGATCCATCAGCACGCGCGCCGCGTCGGGTACAGAGGCGGCAAGATCATCGACCTGCGCGCGGTCGGCGATGTGGACGATGAGTGGGTTGTCCGACGGACGCCCCTTGGCGGCGAAGATCTGCTGCACGGCGTGCGGATCAAAAGCATCCGCGCCGAGGCCGTACACGGTTTCCGTCGGGAAGGCGACGGTCTGCCCGCGGCGGATGTACGCAGCGGCGTCTTCCGGGGAATCGGTTAGGCGCGTGGTCACAGCAGGGGAGAGGCGGTTACTCCGGTTTGGAATCGTTACGCCGGGAGCAAAGTCATGCCCGACATCGATCGGGCATCCAGTATACCTTGCTCCTGGATCCCCAATCAAGTTGGGGATGACAGCCACAAGAGGCGCTATGGCCCCGACGGGTTCGTGTCAGCGAGCAGGTCAGTGACAAACTCTTGCATGCGCTCGTAGTGCGAACCTTTCCAGTAGACCTGGTCGCAGCCCGTGCACTGGAAGAACTGATCGAAGTCACGCTGCGTCTGGGACGGGAGCTCATCAGCCACTTCGGCTTCGGGCACGGGTTCGATCACGTGGTTGCAGCGGACGCAGCGCGTCAGCGGGTCGAGCGCGTCGTCCAGCGGATAGCGCTGCAGCACCTCGCGGATTTGCGCGTCGGGATCGGTGGCGCGCACGAAGGCGCCGTACGTCACGCGGCCCCGCTTCAAGAGGCCGAGGTCGCGGGTGAGCAGGATGCGATTGTCATCCGCCGCGAGCCGGGCGAGCGTGGCGTCGTCAGCGTCGGTTTGGTAACGCGTGTTGAGGCCCAGCATGCGCAGGGTGCGGGCGAGCTGGCCGAGGTGCCCGTCGAGCACGAACCGCGCCGGTTCGGGCATCAGCGGGTGCAGCCAACCGGCATCGGGCGGCGCATCGGGCATGTGCGGATAGACGCTGATCCGGTCGCCGCCCCGAAGCGTGTGGCCGAAGCCGATGGGGGTCTCGCTGCACTGCAGGAAGAACACTTCGGGGTGCGGCACGCCGATGGCCTCGATAGCGTCTTTCACGGCGGGCTGCCCCCAAAAGCGATACGGCACGTCCGCCTGCCGGTAGTCGGCGGGCAGGAAGTCGTTCAGGTCGCCGTAAAAGCGGAACGTCGCCGTCTTCTTGCGGGTGGGCATCGGAGTGTCCGGTTTGTATCATGAGCGTAGAATGTCCAACGCACCGTCGCTTCCAACTATCCCACGAGGAGTCATGTCCGGTTTGCATCTCCAAAGCGACGCCCAACCCGCCGTCGAGGGGCCGTGTCTGCTCGTCCACGGCGGGGCGTGGGACATCCCCGACGACGCCTGTGCCGCGCACCGCGACGGGTTGCAGCAGGCCGTCGCTCGTGGGCGGACGCTCCTGGAAGAGGGAACGCCCGCTGTCGAGGTCGTCGCTGAAACAGTCGCCGTGTTGGAGGCCCATGGCGCGTTCGATGCGGGATGCGGTGCGATGCTGGACCGCGACGGCGTGGTACGGCTCGACGCTGGGCTCATGGATGGCGCCACGCTGGAGTATGGCGCCGTCATCGGCGTGCAGCGGATCGCACAGCCCATCCGCGTGGTGCACCGGCTGCTCGTGCAGAGCGACGGGCAGGCGCGCATCCTGACGCGCGAGGGCGCCGAGGCGTTTGCCAAGCACGAAGGCTTCGAACTCGTCGACAACGGATCGCTCATCTGCGACCGGGAGCGGACCCGGTACGCGCAGCTGCAGACCGAGGCCGAGCGGCATCACACGAGCCATTCGTTTCTGCAATCGAGGGGCGCGCCGCGCGATACGGTGGGCTGCGTGGCGAAGGATCGTGCGGGCCGGCTCGCCGCCGCCACGTCGACGGGCGGCACGCCGTTCGCGCCGCCAGGCCGGGTGGGCGACTCGCCGCTCCCGGGGTCGGGCTTCTACGCGAATCAGCACGCCGCCGCCAGTGCCACGGGGTGGGGGGAGGCCATCGCGGCCATGACCCTCACCGTCCGCAGCGTGGATGCGGTCGCCCGGGGCGATGCGCCCGAAACGGCCATCCGCCAACGCCTGTCCGCTATGCACGCCGCGATCCAGAACCAAGATGGCGAGGGCGCCACCGGAGGGCTCATCGTGATGGACGCCGCGGGCTGCAGCGCGTGGGCCTTCACCACGCCTCGCATGGCCCGGGCCGGCTGGCGCGCCGGGGGCACGCCGTGGGTGCTCGTGGAGTAGGCGTGGGAGGTTACCATCCGATGCGCCGGGGGGCCTGCTCCTCGGTCGGCGTCTCGGGCGTCGGGGTAGACGCAATAGGCGTGGTGGGGGCGAGCGGCAGGTCCTCCGCCTCGTCGAGCTGGGTGAGGGCGACGTCGGTATAGTAGAACGAGAGGATGTCGCGGTAGCCGAAGCCGCGGTTGGCCATCTCGTGGGCGCCCCACTGGCTGAGGCCCACGCCGTGACCGTACCCCTGGCCTTCGAAGAGGTACCGGTTCCCGTCGCGCCGCGCGTCGAACATCGTGCTTTTCAAGTTGACGCCTGGCATGGTGCGGTTCACGAACAGCCGAAACGCGTTCGAGGACATCCTCTGATTCGAACCGTTGGCCACGAGCAGCTCGATGGTCTTCACCCGTCCGTCGTCGCTCCGGTCGCCGAGGTGAAAGCCCTCCACACGCGCGTCGTAGCGATTC
>JAAAPH010000254.1 GCA_009908415.1 Bacteroidota bacterium | reverse complement strand
TCCGGACTACGTGTTCGGCAAGGGAATGTACGACTACTATGCCGCCATCATCCCCGAAAACTACGCGTTCGCCAAGGCCGTCATGTTCTTTCTGCCGGATGGCAACCGCGAGCGCGGGCTGCAACAGCTTCGGATGGCCGCGCGGAATGGACAGTTCATCCAGACCGAAGCCGTCTACTTCTTGCTGCAAGTGCACTATCTCTACGAGGAGGACTTCACGCGGAGCCGGCGATACGCCTCGTGGCTGCGCGAGCAGCATCCGGATAATCCGTACTTTCACAGCTACGAGGGACGGGTCTATCTGCGCTGGGGCCGATGGAATGCGGCCACGCGCATCTTCGAGTCCATTCTGGAGCGCTATCAGGCGCAGCAAGCAGGGTACAACGCGTTCTTCGCCGAGCAGGCCCTCTACTTCATCGCGCGCGACCGGATGCGTACCGATGCCTACGAGGAGGCGCTCGATTACCTAGTGAAGCTCGAGGCGCTAACTACCGGCGGTGCCTCCGAGAGTCCGTACGGCACGCTCGGCCGGCTGCGGCAGGGCATGGCGTACGACGCCCTCGGCAAGCGCGCCGCCGCTGAGCACCGGTACCGCCAGGTGCTGGAGATGGAGGACGTCAACAACAGCCACGAGCGCGCGGAGCGGTACCTGGACACGCCGTACGACGGGTGAATGCGACAGTGCATTCGGTCAGGCGCACCTGACGCGAGGCCCCGACGAGTTGCAGTTCCCTAAAACATTCTCTCGCAGCTTATCGTACCTGTTTACCGCACCGGTCTTCAAACTGCTATCCCTCGAAACCTATGCGCTTCCGATACACCGAGTGGGACGCCCAGCGCCACGGCACGGATCAGCCGCTCTTCGACCAGCTCTTCGACCTGTTCCAGAAGCTCTTGGAGCACACGGCCGGCGACGCGCAAGAGGCGCTCAACTGGCTCACGCAGCTCGATGACCAGTACGGCCTCACCGACGGCGAGGAGATGGGCATTGGCGACTTCGTCGAGGAGCTCAAGAAGCGCGGCTACCTCAAGGACGACGAAGAGTCGGGCACCGTGCAGATCACAGCGCGCACCGAGCGGACGCTTCGGCAGCGGTCGCTGGAAGAGATCTTCAGCAAGCTGCGCAAGCACGGGCAGGGCAACCACCGCACGCCGTACGCCGGGCAGGGCGGCGAACGGCTGCCGGAGACGCGCCGCTGGAAGTTCGGCGACGACGTCAACATGCTCGACGTGACGGGCACGCTGTCCAACTCGTTCAAGCGAGCAGGCATCGGCTCCAACTGGAATCTGCAGGAGGACGACTTCCGCGTGCACGAGACGGACCATCGCTCCACGATGGCGACCGTCCTGATGATCGATCTCTCGCACTCGATGGTGCTCTACGGGGAGGACCGCATCACCCCGGCGCGCAAGACGGCGCTGGGACTCGCTGAGCTCATCATGACGCGCTACCCGAAGGACACGCTCGACATCGTGGCCTTCGGCAACGACGCTTGGGAGGTCGAGGTGAAGGACCTGCCGTACCTGGAGGTGGGCCCGTACTACACGAACACGCGGGCGGGGCTGCAGCGGGCACGCGACATCTTGCACCGCCGCCGCAACCGCAATAAGCAGATCTTCATGATCACCGACGGCAAGCCGAGCTGCCACGTCGAGAACGGGCGCATGTACCGCAACGCGTTCGGGCTCGACCGCAAGATCGTGAATAAGGTGCTCGACGAGGCCGTCGTGTGCCGCCGCGAGGGCATCCGCATCACCACGTTCATGATCGCGCGTGACCCGTACCTGCAGAACTTCGTGCAGGAGCTCACGGAGGCCAACCACGGCCGCGCCTACTACGCCGACCTCGACAACCTCGGCGAGTTTCTCTTCGAAGACTACGTCCGCAACCGCCGCAAGCGCCTGCGGTAGCTTGGGTGCTGAACGATTGACGGTGGGAACGCTGAACGGAGCATGGAGGCCCCCATTCGGTCATTTGCAGCGTCTCACCGGGGGCGGTTGAACACCGCGCAACTTGCCTACCCTCCAGCCTGTACTCCACAAGCCGCTTTCGGGCGGCTTTTTTCTTTGGCTGTACCCATTGATGCTTCTTCCATGCCGCAGCGCGTTCCGTTTCGTCCCAAGCAGAGCCTCGGGCAGAACTTTATGCACGACCCCAACATGGTGCGCAAGATCGTGGGGGCCTTGCAGGCGCCGCCCGATGCGCACGTCGTGGAGGTCGGCGCCGGCACGGGCGCGCTCACCGAGGAGCTCCGCCGGCGTTACGAGCGGCTCACGGTGGTCGAGATTGACGAGCGGGCAGTGGAGGTGTTGCACGCGCGCTTTCCCGACCTCGACGTCCGCGAGCAGGACATGATGGCGCTCGACTGGGCCGCGCTGGCCGAAGAGAAAGGCAGGCCCCTCCATGTCATCAGCAACACGCCGTACAACCTGACGAGCCAGTTGCTCTTTGCGCTGCTCGACGCGCGCGAGCACGTCGCCGAAGCGGTGCTCACGATGCAGAAGGAGGTGGCCGAGCGCATCGTCGCCGCGCCGGGCTCCAAGACGTACGGCATCCTCAGCGTCATCATGCAGCTCTACGCCCATCCCGACCTGCTCTTTACGGTCTCGCGCCACGTGTTTTACCCGCAGCCCGACGTGACGAGCGCGTGCGTGCGTTTCACGTACACCCCCCCCGGCGAGGCGGACGCTGACGTGGATCCGGCATGGCTGCGCACGCTCGTGCGTGCTGCCTTCAACCAGCGGCGCAAGATGCTGCGCAACAGCCTGAGCACGTGGACGAAGGACCGCGGCATCGAACTGCCCAACGACTGGGGCCGCCGCCGGCCCGAATCGCTCGCGCCTGCAGATTTTGTGGAACTGGCGCAGTACCTTGACGCGCGGATCCACAAGGCCTAAACGGCCATGCTCCCGGAGACTGGCCGGGAGTGGCCCGCATCGCTTGCTTCGCATTCGTAACCGTCAGTGACTCATGCCTGAGCCCGCCACGCCCGCCGACGAGCGCGAGCAACCGCCCGGACTGCTTGACGTCGACGCCGCTGTCGTCGAAGACATCTCGATCCTCCTGGAATCGGGGCAGCGGGGCATGGTCATGAACCTGGTGGCCGACCTCTATCCAGCCGACCTGGCCTTGCTGCTCATCCACCTTCCGTTCGAGCAGGCGCGCACGCTGTTTCGGTGGCTGCCCGTCGACCAGGCCAGCGAGACGGTCGCTGAACTCGACGACGCCTTCCGGGCGACGCTGCTCGACGGGCTGCCCGCCGCGCGCCTCACCACACTGCTCGATGAACTGGACACGGACGACGCCGCCGATGTGCTCGCCGACCTGCCGGACGAGCAGGCGCTGCGGCTGCTGCCCGACCTGGAGGACACGCAGGACCTGACTGAGCTGCTCGATTACGGCGAGGAGACGGCCGGGGGGCTCATGGCCCGGGAGTACATCACGATCCGCCCGTATTGGACGCTCAACCGGGCCACCGAGGAGGTGCGCCGCCACGCCGAAGAGATCGATGAGGTGTACACGGCCTTTGTGGTGGGGGACAATGACACGCTGGAAGGGACGGTGTCGCTC
>JAAAPH010000449.1 GCA_009908415.1 Bacteroidota bacterium | reverse complement strand
GCTGGGCGGGCTCGGCATCATCGCGTTCACGAGTTACATCCTGATGGCGCTCGGCGTGCGGCTGCCGCTGCACCACGAAGCGCTCTCGCGAAGCCCGGCCGACATCGCGCCGCACGTCGACTACGCGTCGCTGGGGCGCAACGTGGTGCGGTTCACGCTGGGCCTGGAGCTGATCGGTGCGCTCGCCCTGTACCTGCTCTGGCTGCCTCGCTTCGGCGGCGTAGAGGCGATCTGGCCGGCCGTCTTCCACGCCGTCAGCGCGTTCTGCAACGCCGGCTTCTCGACGTTCAGCGACTCCCTGATGGGCTTCCAGCAGGCGCCGGGTCCATTGCTCGTGGTGATGGCGCTCGTCGTGCTCGGCGGCATCGGCTTCCTGACGTTGGAGGAGTCGTACCTGATCACGGTGAAGCGGCCCGCGCGGCGGATTCAGCTCTCGCTGCACTCGCGCATCGTGCTGACGGCCACGGCGATCTTGCTCGTGGGCGGATGGGCGCTGTTCGCGCTGCTGGAGTGGCAGGTGTCGCTCGCCGACCTGGCCTGGGGCGACCGCCTCACGAACAGCCTGTTCATGAGCGTCACGACGCGCACGGCCGGCTTCAATACGGTAGACTACGCGCAGGTCACCGACGGGAGCAACTTCCTCACGGTGCTGCTCATGGCCGTTGGTGGCTCGCCGAGCTCCACGGCCGGCGGCCTCAAGACGACGACCATCGCCATCATCGGGCTCGTGGCGCTCTCGCGGATGCGCGGCTACGACGCGACCCTCTTCCAGGGCCGGACCGTCCCGCCCGAGACCGTGCAGCGCGCCGTCGGCCTCTTCGTGTTTGCCTTCGGCGTCATGGCGGCCGCCATCCTGGTCTTCAGCGTCACGGAGATCGCGTGGGTGCCCGCCGCGCAAGCACAGGGGCAGTTCCTCAAGTACATGTTCGAGGCCGTGAGCGCCTTCAACACGGTGGGCCTGTCCATGGGCGTAACGGGCGAGTTGTCCGGTATCGGCCGCGGCCTCACCGTGGCGCTGATGTTCATTGGGCGCGTCGGGCCGCTCACCTTCGCCGCTGCCCTCCTCACGCGCCGCCGCCTCGACGAAGACCAGTTCCGTTACGCTTACGAGGACGTCGCCATCGGGTAAGGGGGTTTTGGGTTGGGCCTCTTTCGTTGATCCAGCTTTCTCACTTTTCCACCGCCATCGCATCATGAAACGATTTATCGTCGTAGGGCTTGGCACCTTCGGATCGAGCGTCGCCCGCGCGCTCTTCGAGAAAGGCCACGAGGTGGTCGCGATCGACATCGACGAGCGGCGCGTGGACACGGTCGGGCCGGACGTGACGCGCGCCGTGGTGGGCGATGCCCGCGAGCGCGACACCCTGGAACGCATGGGCGCCGCTGATGCCGACGCCGCCGTGGTGAGCACGGGCGACGACATGAGCGCCAGCATCTTGGCCGTGCTGGGCTTGCAGGACCTCAACGTGGAGGAGATCCACGTGAAGGTGATCTCGGAGCCGCACACCCGCATCATGGATAAGCTGGGCACGACAGGCACGGTGCTGCCCGAGCGCGACTCGGCCCGCAACCTGGCCACCCGCATCGCCCGCGGGCGCGACGTCCGCAAGTACGTCCACCTCGGCGAGGAATTCAGCATCCAGGAGATGGACGTGCCCGAAAGCTGGCAGGGCCAGACGCTCCGGCATCTCGACCTGCACCGCAAATACAAGATCTCGGTCATCGCCCGGCACGAGACGCTAAGCGACACGATCGCCTCGCCGCCCGACCCGGACACCGAACTGAAGCGTACCGATACACTCCTCATCGCCGGCCGCGACGACAATCTCCGGCGCGCGGCCGAGGTGGAGTAGCGCCCCCCTTCCACGGCGCGCGCACACCGTGAGCGCGGCGATCGCCCTAAGAGGACGCCGGCTTCTCGCCATCGCAACGCCGCCCATGGGCATTTGCGTGTCCACTAGCCCAACACCCCTTTGTGCGCGGCGAAGAGGCTCTCGACCCGCTCGACCTGGTCGGGAAGCACGAACACGATGGCCCGGTCGCCCGCTTCGATGTGCGTCGTTCCGGTCGCAATCTCCGTCGCCCCGTCGCTGTGCTCTACGGCGCCGAGCAAGATGCCCTGCGGCAGCTCCAGGTCTTTCAGCGGCTCGTGCGTCACGGGCGCGCCGGGCGCGGCCTTGATCTCCAGAATCTCAGCGTCGAGTCCGTGCACGGTGGCCACGCTCAGCACGTGCTTACCCCGAAGGTAACGCCGCACCTCACGCGCCACGGCCAGCTTCTTGCTCACGGCGGCGTCGAGCCCGATGGCTTTGCTGATCGGGATGTACGCCCCTTTCGAC
This sequence comes from Bacteroidota bacterium, assembly GCA_009908415.1. Taxonomy (GTDB): domain Bacteria; phylum Bacteroidota; class Rhodothermia; order Rhodothermales; family Salinibacteraceae; genus JAAAPH01. The sequence continues at coordinate 16,700 of JAAAPH010000449.1, read as the reverse complement.
AGCAGCCCGACCGTCTTCTGCACGCCGAGGTGTTTGGCCATGAGGCAGGTGACCAGGTTCGACTCCTCGTCGTCCGTCACGGCCACCACGGCATCCATCTCGCCGAGCCCTTCGCGCACGAGCAGGTCGATGTCCGTCGTGTCGCCTTGGATGACGAGCACATTGTCGAGCCGTTCGGCCAGCTCTTCGGCGTGGTCGCGGTCGGGCTCGATCAGCTTGATGCGCTTGCTGCCCTGCCGGCTGAGGCGCATGGCGATGCCCGCGCCGACGCGCGTGCCGCCCAGTACCATCACGTGATGCATGCGGGTCTCGTCCTTACCCATCACGCGTGAGACGGGCGTCACGTACTTCGGGCGGGTCAGCACAAACACCTGGTCGTTCGGGTGCAGCCGCTCGTCGCCGCGCGGCAGGATGGTGCGCATGCCCCGCGCGATCGCCTTGATGCGAAACGAGAGCTCGGGGTGCTCCTCCACGACCTGCCGCAGCGACTTGCCGATCACGGGCGCCTCCTCGTCGAGGCGAATCCCTACGAGGTGCAGATGCCCGTCGCAAAAGGTGAGCACGTCGGTCGCGGCCGCCCGCTGGATGAGGCGCGTCACCTCGGCCGCGGCGCTCTCCTCGGGATGGATCACGAGGTCGATCCCAAAGTCCTTCGCCTTCAGCACCGACTGCGCGCGGGCGATCTCATCGGAGCGGGTGCGGGCGATGGTGGTGGATACGCCCATCCGGTCGGCCATCATGCAGGCGATGAGGTTCACTTCGTCGATGGCCGTAACGGCGATGAGCATGTCCGCGCTCTGGATGCCGGCATCCTGCAGCACCAGCGCCGACGTGCCGTTGCCCTGCACGGTCATCACGTCGAGCTTTTCCTGCACCCGCCCCAGCACATCGGGATCGATGTCGATGACGGATACGTCGTGCTGCTCCATCGACAGGATCCGGGCGACATCGAAGCCCACTTCGCCGGCTCCCACTACCACCACTCTCATAATGCGTGTGTACCCTCGTCGGTAATTGTTATGTGCGGTTGTTCGGCATCGTGCCATTGGGGGTTGTACGGCACGCGGTGCGCAATGATGCCCACCCGGCCCGCCGTTCACGCATCGGCCACGGGGAGGTCGATCCAGAACGTGGTCCCCTCGCCGGGCTCGGTGCGAAAGCCAATCTCGCCGCCCAGGTCGCGGACCGTCTTCTGCGCGATAGCCAGCCCCAGGCCGGTACCGCTCGTTTTGGTCGAGAAATTCGGCTGAAAGATTTTGGTGTGCTGCTCCGGCGGAATGCCCACGCCGTTGTCGGACACGCGGCTTTGTACCCGCTCCGCGGCGTCGAGCGTCTCGGCGTCTAGGCCCGTCGCGACGTGGATGTGCCCCTCGCGGTCGCGCGGGATGGCTTGCATCGCGTTTTTGATGAGGTTGATGTAGATGCGCCGCAGCTCTTCCCGATCGGCCTGCACCGTGAGCGGCGCGGCGTGCAGGGCCAGTTCGATGGTGGCCTCGGCTTCTTCTTGCATGAGCGCGGCGGCTTCACGGATGACGTCGTTCAGGTCCAGGACTTCGACGTCGCGCTCGGGAAGACGGGCGAAGCTGGAAAACTCATTCGCGATGCGGGCCAGCGTGTTGATCTGCTCGATGAGCGTGTTTGTGATCCGATCGAACAGCGCAGAAAACCGCTGCACGTCGTCGTCTTCGCCCGGGGCGCCTTGGGGTTCCGGAACGCGCAGCCGCTGAAACGCGCGGCGCATGTGCTGCACGGAGAGCTTCATCGGGGTGAGCGGGTTCTTGATTTCGTGGGCCACCTGCCGGGCCATCTCGCGCCAGGCCATCTCGCGCTCCTGCTGAGCCAGCCGGCGGCGGCTCTCGGCGAGCTGCTCGCGCATTTCGTTGAACGTCTGCACGAGTTCGCCAATCTCATCCCGGGTGTCTACGGGCAGCCGCTGCGCGTACCGCCCTTTGCCCACGGCTTCGAGGCCAGCGCGTAGGCGCGCGATGGGTTGCGCAAGCGCATTCGAGAGGAACAAGGCCGTCACCATAATGACGACGATCAGGAGCAGCAGGGCGCCCAGCAGGTAGGCCAGCGTGCGGGCGCGCTCCTCCTGGATGCGCTCCTGCTCCGGCAGCGTAGGCACGGCCAGCACGTAGCGCGGCACCCCGCCCTCATCGGGCAGGGCCTGAAAGCCGACGGTGTACGTGAACGCTCCGAACTGCTCCTCCGTCGTGGTAAAGCGATAGCCGTCCATGTGCAGCGCCTGGTACGCGGCGGCGGGGATGCGCGTATCGATGAGCCGATCGCGCACCAGTCGGGGCCGGCTGGAGGCCACGAGGCGGCCGTCCTCGTACAGGTTGACATCCAGCCCCACCTGCTGGGCCAGCGAGTCGATACGGACCCGCTCGGCCACGCGGTAGAGCATCTCGCCGCGCTGCGCCTTCATCAGCAGTGCCTCTTCCACCCGATCGAGGTTCTGCCGAAGCTGGTTTTGCACGGCCCGTTCGTTCTCCTGCACGATCACCCGCGCCCCCACGATGCCCACCGCGATGACGGCGATGGAGCCAACGACGAGAAAGGCGTCGAGCATCTTGTCCCGAAACCGCACGCGGGGTGCCGGCAATACGCCTTGCCGGTAGCGCAGATACAAGCCGATTAGATAAAACGGCCCGCCGATGCAGAACCCGGCGACCGCCAACCGCAGCAGATAATAAAGATGATCGAAGGCCATGACGGCCGGCATGCGCGCGGCCACGAGGGTGCCCGGCGTATCCGGGTCGCGCTGATAGCGCACCATGTACCGCCGCCCGTTGAACGACTCCGTACGCCACGCTGACGTGCGCCCCTGAAGCGTCGCTTGCATTTCCTGGGCGAGCTGTGCGCGCTCGAAGTCGCCCAGGCTGCGCACGAGTACGCCGTCCCGAAACTCGGCGAGGGCGAGGTCGGCGAAGAGATTCCCGTACAGACCCTCAGGAAGCAGGACGCGGGGGTAGGGCGTGCCGGTTCCCGGAAGCAGCGACCGCGGCTCGGCACGTGCCAGCATCCAGCCCAGCCGCGTCTCGCTCGTGTCCGCGACCGCCGCGAGTCCAGCGTACTGAAACTGGCTCTGCTGCCGCCGGTCGGCGATGCGATCGACCACGGAGGCGGCCGGCCCTCCCAACATGGGCCGCGTGCGTAACGCCTCGAACGCCGCGGACTCCCGCACGGCCGGCCCTAAAGACGGCTGCCGCCCCGCCGTGGTAAACCCCTGCACGAACGCCCCGGTACTATCGAGCAGGGACAGGCTCACCTCGTACTGGCTGAGCGACGCGATCAAGGACCCCTGCAGCAGCTCGGTGGCGACCGAGTCGACCGGCGCGTTGTTCGCCGCGCGTCCGCTCGGCAGGGCGGCGCGGAGCGTGGGGCTCGAGCGGGCGCGTTGCAGCACCTGCTCCAGCGAAAAGATGACCCGCGGGTCGCTGCCTTCTACGAAAGAGGCCGTTGCGTCGGTCATTCGACCCTGGCGTTGCGCGTTCATCCCCTGGTAGAGCATCGGATAAAGCAGCGTCGTGAGCACGATGATGCTGGGCAGCAGGCTGCGCAGCGTGAAGTGCCGGACGACGCCGCTGCGCCGGATCATGCCCAGCAGGGCGACGCCCAGGATGGCAGCGAAGTAGGCGATCACGACCGGCACGGCCACGACCTCCATCTGCGGGAGGCCGACAAAGGCAGCGAGAAGCACGCCCGCCAAGGCAAGCAGTACGACGCCCACGAGCTGCTCGGCGCGCCACCCGCTGGGTCGATAGCGGCCGAGGGCATAGAGGCTGATCCAGAACACGCCGGCGCCGCACAGGATGACGGCCACGGTGATGAGCAGCAGTCCGCAGAGCACGGCGAGCACGAGCGGCTCCGGGAGCAACCCCGTACGGGCGAAGAAGTCGAGCGTGCTGTCCAGCACGGCCCGCCGCGCGAGACTGGCCAGCATGTACACCAGGCCCAACTCCACGACGCCCATCACGACGACGATGCTGAGGAAGCGGGGGAGGGACGGCTTCGGCGCGGTCGTAATACGCACCTGCCCCCACAGTTTGGAGAGCGAGCCGGCATGCACGCGAAAGCGCGCCGCCAAGTCGAGAAACCCGACCGTAAAGAGCAGGGCAAAGCAGCCGGTCACGAGCAGGTCGCCGGTCGACTCCATCACCCCGGCCCCGATGGGCGAGGCCAGGTGCGTGGGGTCGAAAAGCGGCGAGAGGGGTGCCTTGCCCGTTTGCCACCGGCCCGGGACGTCGAGTGCAATAAGAAGGTACCGCAGCCCCCACCAGGCCGCGGCCACGACGACGAAGCCCCATACCACCCGCGGCGAGACGCCCTCATCGGGCGTGGTGGCGCCCAGCCGGCGGTATCCCGCCCACAGCACCGCAAACAGCCAGATGAGCAGCCCCGTGATCCACACGGCCGCCATGTTGGCAAACCCCTGGCGCTCGGCCTGAAGCAGTTGCGCTTCGGACGGCGGCTGCACGTCGACGTGCCCCAGCACGGCGTGGCCCGTACGCAGTACCGTCCCATGCGCGGTGTCGGCGGAGGCTCCCCACGTCACCTCCACCGGATAGCCGGTCTCCAAGCGCCACTGCCGTTCCAGGCTGTAGTCTTCGATGAACTGGTTCTGAACGGGTGCCCGGAAGCGGACGAGCTGCATCGCCCGCACCGCCCCGATGGGGGTCCCCTCGAACCGGACGGGCCACCATACCGCCATGGCCCACCGGATGCCTTCGTCCTGGACGATCCGCACCGTCCCTGCGTCCAAGGCGTCAATCCCGGGCGCGTCATCGAGGGGCATGTTGAACCCGTTCCATGCCACGAGCTGCCGGTCGAGCCCATACCACTCGACGGCGGCGCGGAGGGCCGACGGCTGCTGCACCGCAAAGTCAACCAGCTGCTCGGGCGACGCGCCGGCCCGATGGGCCTGGAACCCTTCGACGACGGCCGGTCGCTGGGCGAGGTGTTGCGCCTGCTGACGCAGCGCCCGTACGCGGCGCTGGAAGTCCTGCTGGATGGTCGACTGCACATCGGCCACCGCACGGACCTGCGCCGCCTCCAGATCGCCGGCGAGGGCGCTGAGCCGCCAGGTGCGCGCACCGTACGTGACCAGCAGGGCAAGCGCTAAGGTGAGGAGCACGCCAATCCACCCAGCGCGCCGTGCCAACACGTCGCGTATTCGATGGGACATGAATGATAGCCCGATTCAGAGCCCGTTCGTTCTCAAGCCAGAACGCACGAGGACGCGTGAGGTCCCGCCCGGAGGCATGGCCTCGGCGGATTCCCGCCTGCGCCAGCAGCGGCTAGCGTTCGCTTCGGTTGAGACGAATTTCTTGAAGCACCCACGCCTCCTCCTGTCGCGTAAGCCGCACGTACACTTGCAGTGGCCGCTCGGCTTGGCCGTACCAATACTGGCCCGTTGCAAAAAAGTCCTCTTCCGACCGCGAGACGTCGCCAAAGGCGAATTCGCGAGGAACGAAGTTCTTAAAGAAGTCCTGCAGCACAAAAAGCGCTTGTGCACGGCTGTAGTACGTCTGCATGCCCAAGATGCTCGCCTCGACGCGCTCCGCAGCCGGGGTCAGGAGGCGCTCCGCGTTTCCGTCTTGGAAGGACGTCACGATCCGCTCGCGCGCCGCCGCTTCGGGGTCTGTGGGCTGCGCGCAGGTGTGCAGTGGGGCGCTCCCCACTGCAGCGGCAATAAGACTAGCGACAAGGATTACACGCACTCGGACAGCGACGACCTAGCCAGTTCGACGTGATGGTGGCGGCTTCGAGGAGAAGCAAAAATGAAAGCGCGAACGTACCATCGAATGGAGAGGAGCAAAAAACAAGCCTGTCTGCACACGCTGGGCATGCGCCTTTCCTGGGGTCGGCCTGTCGTCATTTGCACACATCCGCCGTCTGCTGGACTTGACGACGCGGAAGCGGTTACACAACGCGGTACGGGATGTTTTCCGCCCCGGCGAAGGCGGCCAGTACGGCTTCCGCCACCATCTCGCCCATCCGCGTCCGGGCTGCGCGGGTCGCGCTCCCGAGGTGCGGCGCCAGCACGACGCGGTCTTGCTCCTGCAGGCCGGGGTGCACCTCCGGTTCCGCCTCGAACACATCCAGTCCCGCCCCGGCAATCTCGCCGTCGCGCAGGGCGTCGACGAGCGCGGCCTCATCCACCACCGGACCGCGTGCCGTGTTGATGAGAAGGGCCGTATCTTTCATCCGCCGGAGCGCCGCAGCGTCGATCAGGTGATGGCTGTCGTCGTTAAGCGGGCAGTGAAGCGAGACGACATCGCTCGTGTCGAGTAGCGTGTCGAACGCCACGTAATGGGCACTGTGTTGCCGCTCCACGGTGGGATTGGCCCGCTGCCGATTGTGGTATACCACGCGCATCCCGAAGCCCAGAGCGCGCCGCGCCACGGCGGCTCCGATGCGTCCCATGCCCACGATGCCGAGCGTCTTGTTGCGCAGCTCCATCCCGAGGAGAAGCGTCGTTTCCCAGCGCTTGAACCGGCCGTCGCGCACGAAGGCGTCGGCGGCGTCGATGTTGCGCGCCACGGCGAGCAACCAGGCGTGTTGGTTACGGTGATGCCGCGCGCCTCCGCCGCCTGCAAGTCGATGTTGTCCACCCCGACCCCATACTGCGCCACCATGTGCAGATGTGCACTCGCGTCGAGGACGGCTTCGGTTACCGGATCGTCGACCGTCGTGACGAGCGCATCGGCATCCTGGGCGATGTCAATCAGGTACTCCTCGGTGGGCGCCCCTTCACTGGGGACGTCGTGCATCTGAACCTCGTGCTCACTGCGGAGCGCGGATAGGCATCCTTCGATGAGCGGGCGCGAAACGGCAATGTGAGCCATCGGTGGGCGGCTGAATGTGGTGGTTGGACGGGTGGACGTTGGGGAGTTAATGAATGCCGACGCCAATCGCAACGCCGACCTCGGGGAAAGGGAGCGGGGAGAATGGGGGTGTGGGAGAAGAGAGGTTCACGGCAGACGATGTGCCTATGACGTGGCGAGGAGCGAAGATTGATGATCGGGATTGGTTCTCAATCCTGCCGGCGTTCGCTATCCCCTATCCTCGATTTTCAAAAATCTTTCCCCCGTCCCTCCTTGCCGCCGCTCACCCGAGCTCGACGATGGTGACGCCGGCGCCGCCCTCGTCCCATTCGGCATCGCCGAAGCCGGCGACGTCCGGGCGGCGGGCTAGCTCATCCTGGATGGCCTCGCGGAGGGCGCCCGTGCCCTTGCCGTGGAGAATCTCGACCTGGTCGAGGTTGGCCGCGATGGCTTCATCGATGAACGACTGGACCTCCGCGAGCGCCTCCTCCACCCGGTGGCCGCGCACGTCGATGCGGTTGCTGGCGCGCAGCGCCGCAATGTCCGAGGATCCCCCGCCCTGCGTCTGGCTGACGGTCACCTGCTGCTCGCGCGGACCGCCCACCCTCGTCAGCCGGTCGAGGTCGACGCGCATGTGCATCGAGCCGAGCACGACCACCGCCTCGCCGTCGTCGATGTCTTGCACCTCGCCTTTCGTCGAGCCGGCGTCGATCACCACCTGGTCCCCCTCGCGGATGGGGCCCGGCGCTTTCTCCGGCGCGCGCGCCTCGGCGGCCGCGCCGTTTGCGGACGGGGCCGGCTCGGGCGCTTCTTCCTCCTGCGGCTCCGCGGCCTCTTCGACGTCTTCTTCCACGGACGCGCGGCGCGATTCGACATCGTCGCGGAACTGCTCGAACTGTTCGCGTGCCTTCTTGGTGGCCTCTTTCTCCGCCTCGGCCTCTTTGATCTCGCGGATGGTCTGCTCGATGCGTGCATTCGCGTTGTTGACGATGCGCTCGGCCTCTTCGAGCGCCTGCTGCCGGATCTTGTCGCGCTCTTTTTCCAGCTTGCCCACCTTGCCTTCGTAGCGCTTGCGCTCCTTCTCGGCCTGCTCCGTCTCACGCCGGGCCGCCTCCAGCTGGCGCTCCAGTTCCTGATTGCGCGACTCGAACGTCGCGATGAGCTCTTCCATGGCCGTCTTCTGCGCGCCCGCCAACTCGCGCGCCCGCACCAGGATGTCGGACTCCAACCCCATCCGTTCGGCGATCTCGAACGCGTACGACGAGCCCGGCACGCCGAGTTGGAATTGATACGTGGGCCGCAGCGTCGCCTGGTCGAACTCCATCGATCCGTTCTCGACGTGCTCCGCCTCGTGGGCATACGTCTTCAGCGTGCCGTGGTGCGTGGTCGCAATGGTGCGCGCGCCGGCGTCGGTGAGCCGCTCCAACACGGCCTGTGCCAACGCACCGCCCTCCTCCGGGTCCGTGCCCGTGCCCGCCTCGTCGATCAGCACAAGCGTGCGCTCGTCGGCCTCCTGAGCCATGTGCCGCAGATTGGCCACGTGCGAGCTGAACGTCGAGAGGTCTTCCTCGATGGACTGCTCATCGCCGATGTCGACGATGAGCCGGTCGAACAGCGCAAACGTCGAATGCGGCGCGACGGGGATCGGCAGGCCATAGGCCAGCATCAGCGCGAAGAGGCCGACGGTTTTCATGGTAACCGTCTTTCCGCCCGCGTTCGGGCCCGTGATGACGAGCGTCCGGAAGTCCTCGCCCAGCGTGACGTCGAGCGGCACCACCTCGCGGGTGTCCGCGTCTTCGAGCGGTCCCCCGGCCGCGCCTTGCTCCTGCAGCCGCTCAAAGTGGAGCTGCAACACGGGATTGCGCCCGTCGACGACCTCGACCTCGCTCGACGCGTTTAGGTGCGGCACGACCGCGTCGAGATGGTTGGCGAGCCGCGCCTTCGCCTGCAGCAGGTCGAACTGCGCGAGCGCCTTCAGATTTTGATCCATGGCATCCCGCTTCGAGCGGAGGCGGGCCGTGGCCTGGCGCAGGATGCGCTCGACCTCGCGCTTTTCGTCCGATTTGAGCTCGCGCACCTCGTTGTTCAGGTTGAGGCACGCCGCCGGCTCGATGTAAACGGTCTGCCCCGTCGCCGACGTGTCGTGGATGAAGCCTTCGACCTTGCGCTTCGCCTCGGCGCGGATGGGGATGACCATCCGCCCGCCGCGGATGGTGGGCTGCTCCTCGGTGGCGTACCCCTGCCGGCTCGCCTTGCGCAGCTCGCGGTCGAGCGTGTCGCGCAGCTCCCCTTGCCGGCGGATGATGAGGCGCCGCAGCCGCTCCAGCTCGGGCGAGGCATCATCGCGCACCGTGCCGTTCGCGTCGATGATCCCTTTGATGTGCTCTTCCAGATCCGTGAGCGGCGTGATTCGCGTCACGGCCTGCCCCAGCTGCGGATAGTCCGCCTGCCGGTCGCTGAAGTACCGCTTGAGGCGGCGCACCGTAATGAGGACGAGCCGCACCTCGTGCAGGTCCTCGGGGTCGACGAACGCGTCCTCGGGAGCAGCGCGCTTTAGCACATCGCGCACGTCGCGGATGTGATTGAGCGGCACGGCCGTCTCGGCATAGCGAAAGGCGTCTTGCAACTCGGCCACGCGGGCCAGCTCGTCTTCGAGCCACCCGAGTGTGCGGGCCGGCCGCATGCCGTCGAGCCGCTCCTGCCCGAGCGCACTCTGCACCTGCTGGCTCAGCCGGTCGCGTAGTACATCGAAACCGAGCTTTTCCTCAACCGTGGCCGGGTAAATGTCCATGTACGCGTGACGATTGTCGCATGTCGATCGACGAGTTATTTAGTAGTATCTCCTCGCCGGATGGAGGATTCCCCTTCGCCCAATCGTCATTCGACCGTCACTCAATGGACCATCTCCGAATGGTCACCGATGTTGACGACCCGCGCCGTGCCTTCGGCGAGGGCATGGCGGCCCACGATCGAGTCGCGCAGCACGGACTGCTTCACGCGCCCCTCCGAGAAGACGATGCTGTCGCGCAGGATGGAGCCGGTGACCTCTGCGCCGGCTTCGATGGACACGTGCGGGCCGACGACAGAGCCCTTGACGGTGGCGCCCGGCCCGATGTAGACGGGATCGTGAATCACGCTGTCTGTGACCGTGCCGTGATGCAGGTCGTCCGACTCGCGGTCGAGCATCTTCCCGGTCGTTTCGAGTAGCGCCGGGATCGTACCGCAGTCCATCCATGCAGAGACGCCGGCCGTTTTGAACACCTTGCCCGCCTGTAGGAGGCGGTCCATCGCGTCGGTGAGCTGAAACTCGCCGCCCTTGCCCCGCACGTCGTGTTCGATGAGGTAGTTGATCTCATCGTGCAGGTCGGCCAGGTCCTTCACGTAATAAATGCCGATGAGCGCCTCATTGGAAACCGGATCTTCTGGCTTCTCGATGAGCTTCGTGACGCGCTCGCCGTCGCGCACCGCGATGCCGAAGCGCCGCGGATCGTCGACGTGCTTCACCCAGGCGATCACGTCGGCATCGCCCACGTCCACCGTCTCGTCCATATCGAAGAGCGTGTCGGCAAAGACGACGACGCCCTGACCGGTGAGGTGCTCGTCGGCCGCACCCACCGCATGCGCCGTGCCTTCGGCGGTGTGCTGCACGGCGAAGCGTGCGGTCATGTTGTGGCGCTCGCAGATGTCGCGCAACTGATCGCGGATTCCCTCGCCGAAGTCGGGCCCCAGCACGAAGACGCCCTCGTCGGGCACCTCGGGCAGTACGCGGGCAAACAGGTCGACGATGCGCTCGACGACCGAGCGGCCCTTCACGTGCAGAAGCGGCTTGGGCGTAACGTGCGAGTGGGGCCGAACGCGCGTGCCGCGTCCTGCCATCGGTACGATGAGCTTCATGGGTGCGTGGGAGTGATTGGTGAGACAAGCAAAAGCAGTCGGCGAAATGCAGTGTGGATAAAAACCAGCTTTTCCAGGACGAATGCCAGTGGCCCGCCGTTCTTAATTTGAAGTTGTCATGGGGCCCCTCCCCACGCGTCAACTGTCCACTTTTGAAAACACACTGTGCCGTTTCCTGCACCGGCTGGCTTGCCCTCTGCATACCCCGGCCGCCTCACATTTAGGACGCTAAAATTTGCGGACGCGTTGCAAATTTGTCAGTCGTTATGTCGTACATTCAGCCATTGAGGGCCGTTTTAGAGGCTTCGCTGCTTCGAACCGGCCTGCGGCGCGACGTCTGTCCCTCCTAGCAACATTGGCACATGGCTTGACTCATACCATGAGCCGAACACGACCGCTTGCTTTCTCACAACGGCGCGCCATGATGACATTCCGTTCCCATCGCCTTATTTCCTTCACGCTTGTCCTGGTCGCCTCCGGCCTGCTGTTAATGGGCTGTGCGAGCCTGAGCAACACCGAAAAGGGCGCCGTCATCGGCGCGGGCGCCGGCGGGGCCGCCGGGGCTGCCATCGGTAAGGCCGCGGGCGGGACGGCCGAGGGCGCCATCATCGGCGCGGTGGTCGGCGGAACGGCCGGGGCCATCATCGGTCAGCGGATGGACCGCAAAGCCGCCGAACTGGACGACGAGCTCGACAACGCCGAGGTTGAACGCGTGGGGGAAGGCATCAAAGTCACCTTCGACAATGCCATCCTCTTCGACTTCGACTCGTCGGCGTTGCGTTCGGATGCCCAAATGACCCTGAGCGAGTTTGCCACCAGCGTCCAGGACTTCGAGGGCACCGAGGTGCTCATCGTAGGCCACACCGACAGCAAAGGCGCTGAAGCGTACAACCAGCGCCTGTCGGAGCGGCGGGCGCGTTCCGCGGCTGAGTACCTGGCGGAGCAGGGCCTCCGTCCGAGCCGCATCTCTACGCAGGGCAAAGGCGAGTCGGAACCGGTAGCGACGAACGACACCGCTGCCGGCCGCCAGCAAAACCGGCGCGTGGAAGTGGCGATTTACGCGAGCGAGGAGTACCGCGAAGAGCTCGTGCAGCGCCACTCGGAAGGCCGTTGAGTCCGCATGACGAGACGAACCTACCCGCCCCGCCGATGGGCCGCTCAAGACGATCAGGTTCATCCAGAGCGGGGGGTCCGCAGTCTCCAAACGGCGTACGATGGAAACAAGGCGCGAGCTTCGCTTTTATGAAAGAACTGTATATGCTACGGCCGATCGACGGCTTCACCCACACCCTACCAAAGAATTTGAACAGACCCATGACTGCCACCGAACTGACTCCCCCTGACGTGCTGCGTCGCTTGACGGCCTTCGTGGCCGCGCTCGCCCTCGTAGCCGGCCTGAGCGCGTCTCCGGCCATGGCACAAGAGCAGAGCCAGCAACAGCAGCAGCTTGAGCAGCTCAAGCAGCAATACGCACAAGCGGTCCAAGCGGCCAAACAAAACGACGCGTCGACGGCCTATCAGCACTTCGAGCGGGCGCTCGAACTGGCCAATGCGACCGACCAGCAGGGCGCAGCTCAGAAGATCCAGCAGTTTCTCGTACAGCTCCCCAAGCAGTGGGGCAACCAAGCGCTGAAGAATGACAACTACCAAGAGGCGCTCACGCATTTCGAGAAAGGACTGGAGCATGACGAGACCCGGCCCTACCTGCACTATGGCAAAGGCCTCGCGCTCATCAACATGGATCAGACCGACGCCGCCGTCCAGAGCATGATGTCGGCGATCGAACAGGGGGAAGCCACGGGCGACCAGCGGACGGCGCAGATTGCCACGAATCGCATCCGCGACCACTTCGTGGCGCAGGCCTCGGAAGCGTTGAACGTACAGGACCCGACCCAGTCGCAGGCCGAGGAGGCGCTGGGCTACCTTGCCGAGATGGAAGAGTATGTGGAGCCGGATGCGCGGGCGCATTTCTACCGCGCCACGGCCCTGTACCACCAGGACCAGTACGAAGACGCAATTGCTGCAGCGCGCCAGGGGTTGGACATGTTTGACGGCAGCCGCAGCGATGAGGCGAAGTACCACTTCGTGATCGGCGAGTCGTACGTCGCCCTCAACGACATCGAAGCCGCGAAGGAGGAGTTCCGGCAGGCCGCGTATGGCGACTACGCGCAGCGCGCGAACCACTACCTGGAGACGCTCTAGCGCACGCTCGACCCAGCACAAAAGCCCAGGTCCCTCGAAGGGCCTGGGCTTTTTCTTTGTCTTTTCCTTTGTTTGCCGTGTTCGTTGGAGGGGTACCGGGCGGACGTCCGACGCGCGGCCGCGCACTCACGCCGCGAGGTTGAGTCCCTAGCGCTTGACGGTGTTCTTACCCCCGAGATAGACGAGCACAGCAAGCAGCACAGCGGGCACCAGCACGCTGGCGACCACCATCCACTCCAGCCCAGTGGACATCGAGGGATAGGTGCTCTCAGGGGTTTGAAGCAGAAGAAGGTGTGTCGCCATTATGGAAAGTAGCATCGTAAGAGGGCGTTATTCAGGCGGGTGGTTCAGCCAGGGTCCATCCTTCATCGTACGGATTGCGACGGGCATTGTCCATTCCCCCTCCCCGGACGGAAGAGTCCAGGAGTCGGCGGGACCACCGCCGTCCATCAAGAGGACACAGCGGCGCAATCTCTCCACCGACCGAGCCGACCGGCGCCTTCGCTAAAAGTCGCCGCCGCCGAGGAGATAGATCTTGTCGCGGTTATGTGGAATATGCTCCAGCGCGTTGCGTGCATCGACAATGGCCGGTGCATGCTTGGCAATGCGCTGGTAAGGAAATGCATCATGATCTGTGAGCACTACCGCGACATCGTGCTCTGCCAACACTTCCTCCGTCACCTCGACACGCTCGACCGGGATGGCGTCTTCGTGTGGGCTTTCGGCTTGAAACGATGAGACGTGTGGATCACTGTACCGAATGGTTTCAACTCCCTGATCCCGTAATAATTTAACGACCGTATGAGCCGGAGAGTGTCGCGTATCGTCCACGTTCTTCTTGAAGGCAACGCCCAGAACGAGCACCTTGGCATCACTTAACCGTACCGGCTGATGAGAAATGGCCCGCACCACCGCATCGACCACATAGAAGGGCATGGCTTCGTTAACGCGCGCAGCTAAGGTAATAAAGCTCGTCTCGAAGTTATACTTGCGGGCCACCCACGACAGGTAGTGTGGATCGATCGGAATGCAGTGCCCGCCGAGCCCCGGCCCCGGATAAAACGGCATGAATCCGAAGGGCTTCGTCGCCGCAGCCTCCACGACCTCCCACATCGATACATCACCGATCCGGTCACAAAGCTGCGCCAACTCGTTCACCAGGGCGATGTTGACTGAGCGAAAGATGTTTTCCAGCAGCTTCTCCATCTCCGCTACTTTGGGGCTCGACACCGTATGCACATCGGCTACGACCTGCCCCATAGCCAGCGTGGCAAGTTCGGTGCAAGCAGGCGTCATTCCTCCGACCACGACCGGCGTGTTGGCCGTCGTAAATTGCTGATTGCCCGGGTCGATGCGCTCAGGGCTAAATGCCAGGAAGAAATCGCGCCCTAACGTGAGCCCTTCTTCTTGAGCCGCCTCTTCGAGGATAGGGCGCACCACCTCTTCCGTTGTTCCGGGATAGGTTGTGCTCTTGAGGATAATCAGTTGGCCGGGGCGCAGGTGCTCTGCAATCGACTGCGTCGCGGCCTCGATGTAGGAGGTATCGGGATCTTTATGGGCCGTAACCGGCGTCGGCACACAGACAAAGAACACATCGAGTTCTCTACTGATACTGTAGTCATCAACAGCCTGTAGCAGTCCTTTCTCGACGACGTGCTGGACCTGCTGGTCGCTTAAATCTTCATTGTAGTTGATTCCGCCATTCAGTTGCTGGACCCGTTCGGTGCTCAGGTCGATACCGGTGGTATGAAAGCCGGTGTCAGCGAACTCAACGGCGAGCGGAAGCCCGACGTATCCGAGACCGACCACACCAATCCGTGCGGTACGACGGTCGATCTTCTGTCTTAGCTTGTGTGTTTCGTGCATTTGGAGTTCTGGACCTGACGTCTCAGCGACTCCGTTACTGGCTTGATTCATGAATCGATTCATCGCGATGTGATTTGACAGAATATCCCGATCAGAACGTGAGTCATTACATCCTGCCTCTGAACCAAACGGGGTTACCTTGACCCGAACCCTGTAAGAATTGTTTTTATTGTCAAGCAAACAATGAGTACGTCAAGGATGAGTGAACAGTGCTTCACGTAGTACAGATCGTAAGATAGCTTCTGCCGGGTTTCTTCGGTATCGGCAGCGTATCCATTGCGCACCTGTGCCCACCCTGTAATTCCAGGGCGGACTGAGTGCCGATGGGTATAATGCTGAATCTCTTCGTTAAACTGCTTGACAAAGTTGACCTGCTCGGGACGTGGGCCAATCAGGCTCATTTCGCCTTTTAGCACATTCCAAAACTGGGGAAGCTCGTCAATACGAAACTTTCGGATAAAGGCTCCGACACGCGTGATGCGCGGGTCCTCTTCATCTGCAAACTGAGCTCCATGCCTTTCTGCATCAGTACGCATGCTCCGAAACTTGATCATGGGGAAAGGCTTGCCTTCTTTCCCGATGCGCTTCTGGGTAAAGAGCACCGGGCCTGGCGACTCAACCCAAATCGCGAGTGCCGTGAGTAGCATGAGGGGAAGCGTGACCGGGAGACTCGCCAGCACCAGTACGACATCAAGACCACGCTTTGTCCATCGATAAAAGGGGGTTGAGGGGCGCCCCAATGCACTCAGCTTACACGCGACGTCAAGAAGTACACGCCCTGTCAACATCTCGTAGATGAAGGCGGCATGGTAAACTGGCAGACCACGAAGACTATTCTTTGCTAACAACTTAGGGTATCCGCTAACCGGCATCCGGTGTAAATCAGCGACTACGCCATCCACATCGCTAGCGGTTATCTCAGGGCTGGAGTGTCCACTATATTCAACCTTCGATGTCTCTGTCAGTGCACGAGCCACCCCGCCAGGAATGACGGCAAGTCGGGATCGTGCCCTGCGACCAAAGAGGAGCACACTACCAAAAAACCAAATAACACATAGGACCAGCGCCACCGAAATAAAATTCGGCGGATGATAGAGCGGTGACAGTAGGATTCCCCCGCTTATGGGAACGAGCGCGACCCCCAAGGCAAAGACAGCCGCGTCAGATTGTTTGACTGACGGAAACCGTTCGAAGCCGGCTGCCAGTCCCCATGCCGCGGTATATGCGGTTGCGAATGCCGTAAACACGATCCAGCCATCACGGAGCACGTCCACTGCCGGGTCGCCTTGCGTCAGATAAAGAGAAATTCCGAGCACGAAGGGCAACCCAAGAAGATACCAGAGCCGACTTAAGCTGTGGGGCTGCTGCGCAATCTTGTGGGGTGGAATCGGCGTAGAGACAAGAGCGATTGCCTCGGGATGTTGAATGGCTACGGTGGCACCATCCCCTTCATGTTCGACAGCAGGGGCAATATCCTGAGACATGCGTGGAAGATGTATTTAAGGGGCTAGATATGTACTCGGCAATATTACCACAGAAAGTATACCAATCCGACAAATACCTGCGGCTCTCTCAGCCATTTAGTCGGCTATTGACATAGGGGCGTTCCGTCCCGAATGAGCTGTGCCTTAGTAAAACGCATTGTAAAGCAGCCAATCGCCTTTGACCAATCGCCTTTGACCAATCGCCTTTAGCACCCCATGAGTGCCTCTCTACTTCTTAAAGACAGAGACTATGGGTTACCCTCTAGGCCATGCACGCAAACATGTTGGTGTCGGCGCAATCCCGCCGATGGGCTTTTGCATGAGTGCATAATGGGACACGTTCAGATGCTCTCGCCCGAATCACTGCGATACGAATACGGACTGTTCCAAGTGCTGAACGATCCGCTCGGAAGCTTTTCCGTCC
>JAAAPH010000488.1 GCA_009908415.1 Bacteroidota bacterium | reverse complement strand
CATCGGGGCCTGCCCCAAACGCTCCATCCCCGAACGTTCCGCTCGCTGAATTGCCACGATCATGCAGATCCAGCGCGACGACCTTGACGATGCCGCGCGTGAAGGCCTCCTCTCCCCCGAGCAGGCCGAAGCGCTCTGGGCGCATCTGCGCGAGCGCCACGGCGACGAGGACGCTCCGCCCCGCCCACCCCGGCTCGATGCGGCGCAGGTGGCCTACTATGCGGGGGCGCTCGTCGTGATGGGCGCGATGGGGTGGTTTGCGACCGAGGCGCTGCAACAATCCGGCGCGCTCCTGCTTCCGATCGGGCTGGTGTATGCGGCGATCTTCGGCGGGGCGGGCCACTGGCTGATGCATCGCAAAGGCCTCCGCGTGCCGGGCGGACTGCTGTTCACCGTCGCCGTGAGCATGACGCCGCTCGCCGTGTACGGCTTCCAGCACGCCACCGGGCTGTGGGCACCCGCGGACGATCCATCGAACTACTGGACGTTCTACGATGCCATCGGGGGGCCGTGGGTCCCCGCCAAGGCCGCCACCCTCCTCGTCAGCGCGCTCACGTTGCACTTTGTCCGCTTCCCGTTGCTCGTCGCCCTGGTGGCGGCCTCCGGCTGGCTGCTGGCGCTCGACCTTGTGCCGCTCGTCCTCGGCCCAGGCACCGACGATTGGAGCGAGCTCAATCAGGCGATCTCCGTTGGGTTTGGCCTCATCACACTGGCGGCGTCGTTCAGCGTCGACCGCCGCATGCACGACCGCTTCGCGTTTTGGGGCTACTTGTTGGGGCTGCTCGCTTTCTGGGGCGGGCTGACGACGATGGATGCCGACTCGGAGTGGAGCCGCTTCGGCTACTTTCTGGTGAACGTAGGCCTCATGGGCGTGAGCGTCCTGCTCCAGCGGCGCGTGTTTCTCGTGTTCGGCGCCCTCGGCGCGTACGGCTACCTCGGCTACCTGAGCTACGACCTGTTTGCTGACTCGCTCTGGTTCCCGTTCGCCCTCACGGCGCTCGGCGCGTCGCTGATCGCGGGCGGCGTCTTCTACCAGCGCCACCGCGAACGCATCGAACGAGCTGTCCGGTCGTGGATGGGCCTCCACGCGTAGAGCCGCTGCCCGGCTTTTCGCAGAATATTGGTCCCACCATCTGCAGCCACGGTAGCAACTGCACGGCGCGCCCTGTTTCTTACACGGCAGATTGCCTCGTTCTCCTTTTCGCAGCCCCTTTACCACAACCAACGAAGACCATGAAAGTCACAGTCATTGGCGCGGGCAACGTCGGCGCGACGGCCGCCGAGTGCGTCGCCCGCAAGGACATGGTGCATGAGGTCGTGATGGTCGACATCCAAGACGGCATGCCGCAGGGTAAGGCTCTCGACATGATGGAGTCGGCCCCTATCCACGGCTTCGACACCACCATCACCGGCACGAACGACTACGGCCCGACCGAAGGCTCGGACGTGTGCATCATCACGGCCGGCCTCCCGCGCAAGCCGGGCATGAGCCGCGACGACCTGCTCGCCAAAAACGCGTCGATCGTCGGCGACGTGACGACGCAGTTCGCCACGGGCAGCCCGGACGCGAAGCTCATCATCGTGTCCAACCCGCTCGATGTGATGACGTACGTGGCGTTCGAGGAGAGCGGCTTCGACCCGAACCACGTGATGGGCATGGCCGGCGTGCTGGACACGGCCCGCTACCGCGCCTTCCTCGCCATGGAGCTCGACGTCTCGGTGCGCGACATCCAGGCGCTGCTCATGGGCGGCCACGGCGACACGATGGTCCCCCTCCCCCGCTACACCACCGTCGGCGGCATCCCGATCACCGAGCTGCTCGACGACGACACGATCGAGGGCATCGTCGAGCGGACGAAAGGCGGCGGCGGCGAGATCGTCAATCTGATGGGCACCTCGGCCTGGTACGCCCCCGGCGCGGCGGCTGCCGAAATGGCCGAAGCGATCATCAAAGACAACGGCCGCGTCCTGCCTGCCGCCGCGTACTGCGACGGCGCGTACGACGTGAACGACATGTTTATCGGCGTGCCCGTGAAGCTGGGTGCCGACGGCGTCGAGGAGATCATCGAGGTCGACCTCAACGACGAGGAGCAGGCCCTCATGCAGACCTCGGCCGACCACGTGCAGGACAACCTGGACAACCTGGCGCGCCTCAAGAAAGAGGGCGCCATCGGATAGCATCCCCCCGCCGTGTTGCGGATCCCTCCAGCCTCTCCGGCGGTGTAACGCCGGGGAGGCTTTTTTCGTTGAGATCACGGCACAGCGTTCTCACTGCAACTGGACAAGCCATGAAGCACGATCGCATCCACGTCGATCCCGATGTGATGTTCGGCAAGCCGGTGATCAAAGGCACCCGCATCACGGTCGAGCACATCTTGCGCAAGCTGTCCGCCGGTCAGTCGGCCGATGAGATTCTGGCCGACCATCCGCATCTGACACGCGAAGACGTGTTGGCCGCTGCGGGCTATCCGGCCGATCACATGGCCCGGGAAGAGACTGCTTTCGAGTCTGCCCCATCATCAGACTTCCCGACGAACATTCGCGACGCTGGAAGCAACGAAGGTAGCGATTGACGGAAACGCAGATTGGGCGCTTCAACCACTATCGCAAGCAACTTGGACTCAATCCGGTATCGGCCTAGACGACTGAATTCCACCGCAAGGGGAGTCCATCACTTCGTTCAGTTCGCCGATCGGGGTCGGGAATGACTTTTTCTCAACCATGTCGATGTGACTTGACACGTATGCACCCATGAACACCCGCTTCCTGATGACCGCGAGCGCCGTTTTCACCGGACTGCTGGGCGCGGCCGCCTCATTCCTGCCTCAAGAGATCCTAACGCACTTTGAGGCGGTGCCGAATGAGGTCAGCGTGCTTGTCCTGCAGTTCGCCGGGGCGCTGTATCTGGGATTCGCCATGCTGAACTGGATGGCCCGGGCGAATCTCATCGGCGGCATCTACAGCCGGCCGGTGGCGATGGGCAACTTCTTACACTTCACGATGGGCGCACTGGTGCTCGTCCGGGCGTGGATGGACGGCGGCGTCGGGCTCGCCATCCCGGCAGGGGCCGGGGTCTATTCGCTCTTCGCCGTAGGGTTCGGCACGGTATTGTTTTCTAATCCGGTGCAGGACCGCTCATAACCCCCAGGGCGTCTAGCCTCCACGACTCGCACCCGCACGCTACGACCCGTTCGCGGTTGGCTCACCCCTCCGCTCACAGCCATTGAACCCGTCCGCCATGCCGCGCCTCTTGACGTTCGCTACAGCCGCGCTCTTGTTCATTCACGGTCTCATTCACCTGATGGGCACGATCGTGTACATGCAATGGGGCACGATCGAAGGGCTCACCTATAAGACGACGCTACTCTTCGACACGTGGCCCGTCGGCGAGGCCGGGATGCGCGTGTTCGGAGGGCTCTGGCTCCTCCTGGCGGCCGGATTCGTGGCATGCGCCGTGGCGCTGATCGCCGGCTGGTCCTGGTGGCGCCCGCTCCTCATCGGCACCACGCTGCTCTCCCTCGGCCTCACCTTGCTGGACTGGGAGAATGCCTACGCCGGCGTGGTGGTTAACGTTATCAT
>JAAAPH010000340.1 GCA_009908415.1 Bacteroidota bacterium | reverse complement strand
CGGCACGTATGTCATCGTCGATGAAGGCAACAACACCTTCCGCCGCCAGGCCGTCGACGCCCCCGCCGATGCCGACGGCTACGTCGTCGTGCCCGAGCTGGAACCGGGCACCCGCGTCGTAATGGACGGTGCCTTCCAGATCATGAGCGCCATCGACGACCAGCAGGTGTGATATGGCGATTTCACGGCGTTGAACGCCAAGACGAAGTCATTCCCGACCCCGATCGGGAGTGACGCTAAACCCAGAACCACACCGCCCAGACTGCCGCCGCTTTACGCCGCAACCTTGACCCATCATGTTTGACGCCCTCATCAAATCCGTTGTCAAGCAGCGCGTGCTCGTCGTGCTGCTCACCATCGCGCTCGCCGGCTGGGGCATCTACAGCTGGCGCGCCGTACCGCTCGATGCCTACCCCGAGCTTACGAACAAGCAGGTCCAGATCCTGACCGAGGTGCCCGGCCTGTCGCCCGTCGAGGTCGAGCAGTCGGTGACCTACCCCATCGAGGTCAACATGACGAGCCTGCCGGGCGTGGTCGAGAACCGCTCGCTGAGCCAGTTTGGCCTGAGCGTGGTGACGCTCGTCTTCGAGGAGGATACCGACATCTACTTCGCGCGGCAGCTCGTCTTCGAGCGGCTCAGCCAGGTGCGCGATCAGCTGCCCGCCACGGCCGAGCCGGCCATGGCGCCCGTCACCACGGCGCTCGGCGAGATCTACCAGTACGCGCTGCGGGATCAGCCGAACGACGCGCACACGTACTCGGCCCGCGAGCTGCGGACGATGCAGGACTGGATTCTGCGCCCCGAGCTGCGCACCGTGCCCGGCGTGGTGGAAGCCAACTCGCTGGGCGGCTTCGTGAAACAGTACCACGTCCTGTTCCGGCCCGAGGCGCTCGTCAACCACGACATCACGCTGGACCAGGCCTACGAGGCGCTGCGCCAGAGCAACCGCAACGCGGGCGGCCAATATATCGAGCGGCGCGACCAGCAGTTCGTCGTGCGCGGCATCGGGCGGCTCGGCGCGGGCGGCGGCGACATCATGGACGACATCCGCAACACCGTCATCACGAGCCGCGGCGGCACGCCCGTCCTCGTCGGCGACGTGGCCGACGTCGAGATCGGCGCGGCCGTGCGGCACGGCGGCGCCACGATGAACGGCGAGGGCGAGACGGTGACCGGCATCGTGCTCATGCAGCGCGGCGCGAACGCGCAGGAGGCCGTCGACAACGTCGAGGCGAAGATGGAGGACCTGAAGCAGGCCCTCCCGCCCGGCGTGCAGGTCGACGTCTTCTACAACCGCAACAACCTCGTCTTCGAAGCGATCAGCACGGTGACGGGCAGCCTGATGATCGGCGGCCTGCTCGTCATCCTCGTGCTGCTCACCTTTTTGGGCGACTGGCGCTCGGCGCTGATCGTGAGCCTCGTCCTGCCCCTCACGGCGCTCATCACGTTCATCTTGATGAACTACTTCGGCTTCAAGGCCAACCTGATGAGCCTCGGCGGGCTGGCCATCGGCCTCGGCATGTTCGTGGACGGCGCCATCGTGATGGTGGAGAACATCTATCGAATGCGCGAGGAGAACCCGGACGAATCGATCGGCCTCATCGTGGTGCGGGCCGGGCGCGAGGTGGCACGGCCCATCGCCTTTGCCGTGGGCGTCGTGATCGCCGTCTTCCTGCCGCTCTTCACGCTGGAGCAGATGGAAGGGCGCATGTTTCGCCCGCTGGCCTTCACCGTGTCGTTCGCGCTAATGGCGGCCCTGTTCCTCGCCCTGACCATGGCGCCGGCCCTCAGCTCGTATCTGCTCAAGAACGTGGGCAAGAAGACGACCGGCCTGTTCGGGTCGAACGGCGAGCGCGACGGCGACGAGGACGGCAACCCGGTCGTGCGCGTCTCCAAGCGGATCTACCGCCCGCTGCTGAACGGGGCCCTGGACCGGAAAGGGCTGACGATCGGCGTGGCCACCGTGACGCTGGCTATCGGCATCGGGGTCTTCACAGTCACCGGCTCCGAGTTTGCCCCGCAGCTCGAAGAGGGCGCCATCGCCATCCAGGCCGCCATGAAGCCGTCGGCGGCGCTCAGCACCACGCAGCGCGTGCAGTCGCAGGTCGAGAAGGCGCTGCTGGAATTCCCCGAGGTGACGAGTGCCGTCAGCAAGACGGGCCGCCCGGAGGTGGCCACCGACCCGATGGGCCAGGAGCTCTCCGACATGATGGTGAGCCTGACGCCGCGCGACACGTGGCGCTTCGACTCGAAGGAGGCGCTCGTGAACGCGCTCCGCGACCGGCTCGACCAGATTCCGGGCGCGCGCTTCTCGTTCACCCAGCCCATCGCGCTGCGGCTCGATGAGATGGTGAGCGGCGTGAAGAGCCAAGTGGCCGTCAAGATTTACGGCGAGGACCTGGACCAACTCCGGCGGCTCGGCGACGAGGTGGCCGACGTGCTCCGCTCGGTGCCCGGCCACGCCGATGTGGCCCCCGAGCAGATCGCCGGCTTCGGCTACCTGGAGGTCGACATCCGCCGCGCGGACGCGGCCCGGTACGGGCTATCCGTCGACGCCGTGCAGCGCGCCATCGACATGGCCGTGGGCGGGGAACGGGTGACGGAGGTGCTCGAAGGCGACCGTCGCTTTGACCTCGTGGGCCGCTTCACGGGCCGGGCCCGCAGCTCGGCGGAGGCCGTGCGCAACGTGCCCCTCTCCACCCCCACGGGTACCCAGATCCGTATCCAGGACGTGGCCGACGTGCGGCTCACGCAGGGCCCCGCCCAGGTAAGCCGCGAGCAGGGCAAGCGCAAACTGACCGTCGAGTCGAACGTGACCGGGCGCGACATCGGCGGCTTCGTCGAGGAGGCCCAGGCCGCCGTGCAGGCGCAGGTCGACCTCCCGCCCGGCTACCTGATCGACTGGGGTGGGCAGTTCGAGAACCAGGAGCGCGCCAACGACCGCCTCATGCTCATTCTGCCCATCACGCTGGCTATCGTGTTCGTGCTGCTGTTCATGACGTTCAACTCGGTCAAGCAAGCGATCCTCATCTTCCTCAACATCCCGGTGTCCATCGTCGGCGGGATCGTGCTGCTCTGGGCGATGGGGCTGTACATGAGCGTGCCGGCGTCGGTCGGCTTCATCGCGCTGCTGGGCATTGCCGTGCAAAACGGCATCGTGATGATCTCCTTCATCGACGAGCTGCGGCTGCAGGGCCGCTCGTTCTACGACGCGGTGCGCGAGGGCGCCATGCTGCGCCTCCGCCCCATCTTGATGACCGGCATGACCACCCTGCTGGGGCTGCTACCGCTCCTCTTCGCCGAAGGCATTGGCGCCAACGTGCAACGGCCGCTGGCGGCGGTGGTCGTGGGGGGACTTGTCACCCTGCTCGGCTCCACGCTGCTTCTGCTGCCCACGCTGTACGCCCTGTTCAACCCCTCGGCGGACCACACATCGGAGATCGATCAGGCCGTGCAAGCATCAAGCACGCCGCCCGCTGGACCGGTCACGACATCGTAATCCTTCCCACCGACTCCCCGCCCACTCATGAAAATGATTATCGCCTATTTTCGCCCTCGCATGCGCGACGCCGTCGTGGACCGGCTCCGTAAGATCA
>JAAAPH010000045.1 GCA_009908415.1 Bacteroidota bacterium | reverse complement strand
CATCGAAGTCATCGGCAATCTGTTGCGCACGCCTCCGGTCGATGCGCCGCCGATCCGCGCGCTGCGCTTCGGTGTCCAGCCCCGGCGAAGTGGACTCCAGCATCAGGCGGCGGCATCGGGCGGGGTGCTGCCGCGCCAGGTGGAGCGCCGTACGCCCGCCCATCGAGTAGCCCACGACGGTGCAGCGGTCGACCCGCTCGGCCTCCAGCACCTCGACGAGTTGCCGCACCGCGGCGTCCATCGTGTACGCATCCTCCGACAGATCCACGGACGCGCCGTGCCCTGGCAGGTCCACCGCGATGGTGTACGCGCCGTCCTGCACGGATTCGAGGACGGGTTGCCAATCGGCACCGCGCCCCATGAATCCATGGACGACGAGCACGGGCGGCTGGTCACGTGATCCGGTCGTTTCGTAGTGAAGCATGTGCTTTTGACAGAGGCGCTGCGTCGTTTCCCCGAGACGCGATGGATTGTTACACAACGGTTGCGGCGCGACGGGCCTCGCCGTATTATTTATGGGGCGTACCGTGTCGCGATCCCTCGTCCAACCGCTCCTGCATATGCTTTCCCGCCGGCACTTCCTTCGCCTCACAGGCACGACCCTGACCGCCGCCCCCTGGCTCTCGTCCCTCCTCGCTGCCCCTGGCCCCGCCCCGTTCCAGACGATCCGCCGGAACGTGGGCGTGTTCACCGAACGCGGAGGCACCATCGGCTGGCTCGCCAGCCGCGACGCGCTCGTCGTGGTCGACACGCAGTACCCCGCAACGGCCGCGACCTGCTGGACGGGGCTGCAAGAACGCACGCGCCGTGCCGCCGACCTGGTCATCAACACGCACCACCATGGGGATCACACGGGCGGCAACCCGTTCTTCGAGGCGCACACCGACCGGATTCTCGCCCACGACAACGTCCCCGGCCTGCAGCGCCAATCCGCCGAACAGCGCGGGAACGCCGATACACAGGTCTATCCGACTGAAACCTTCGCGGCGGAGTGGAGCGAGTCGTTCGGCGACGAGACGGTGCGGCTCCGCCACTACGGCGCAGCCCACACCGGCGGCGATGCCGTCATCCACTTCGAGCGGGCCAACGTGGTGCATATGGGTGACCTCATTTTCAACCGCGTCTATCCGTTCATCGACATCGACGGCGGGGCCTCGACGCCGGGCTGGATCGACGTCTTGGAGCAGGTCCATGACGACTTCGACGACGACACGCGCTTCATCTTCGGGCATGGCCATCCCGAGTACGGCATCACGGGCAACCGCGCCGACCTGCTGGCGATGCGCGACTTCCTGAGCGGTCTCGTAGAGTACGTCCAGAGCGGCATCGACGAGGGGCAGTCGGTGGACGTGCTCGCCGACCGCCAGGTGCTTCCCGGCTTCGAGGAGCACTACCTGGAGGACTGGTCGTTGGCGCTCGGCCGATGCATCCGCGCAGTGCACCGCGATCTGACGAGCCGCTAGGGCTGACGCCCCGCCTCAGCCGGCGGACGCAACGGCGCGGGCGATGCGCTGCTCCAGCGCGTCGTGAAGCGCTCGATTTTCGACACGATCCGTCTTCACCTCGATGAGCGCCGACCGCCCCCGATCGCAGGCCGCCCGGTACGCCGCGACAAAGGCCGCATCCGTCGCCGGCTGGGCGTAGTCCAAGTCGAACATCGCAGCCGCCTGCTCGAACGACCGGCGGTGCGGGGTCGTGAAGTACGGGTCGAAGACGTCGTCGTGCTCCGCGATCGGGAGAAAGTGAAAGATGCCGCCGCCGTCGTTATTGAGCACGAGGGCGATGACCGGTCGATCCCGGAGTAGCGCGAGCGCGTTCAGATCGTGCAGCAGCGCCAGGTCCCCAATTACCAGTGTGGCGGGAGCGTCCCGTCCGGTGGCCACGCCCGCTGCCGTGGCTACGGTGCCGTCGATGCCGCTTGCGCCGCGATTTGCAAACACGGGCACCGGTTCGCCCGCGGCACAGCCGTAGCGATTCGCGTCGCGCACGGGCATGCTGCTCGCGAGCACGAGCGCGTGGTGCGACGGAATATGCTGCGTGGTCCGGTACGCCACGAGCGGTTCGCTGAGCGCCTCGGCGTCCTGCGCGAACCGGTCGATCGCGGCCCGGGCGGCGCGCTCGGCCGCCGTCCACGCCTCCTGCCACGAGCTGACCCCGCCCGCGGCCCGTACGTGCTCCGAGAGGGCCGCGCAGAACGACGCCACGTCGCTCTCGACGTGATGGGTCGCACGATGGCCGGGGTCCAGACGCGACGGATCCGGCCGGACGACGATGCGGTGCGTCGGGTTTGCCGCCTCCACGTACTGCCGGAGGCGCTTCGACACGAACCGCCCACCGACGTGTACGACAGCATCCGGCGCGTGAGCGTCCCGAAAGGCCGAGCTCGTGAGCACCTGATCCGCGTGGGCGATGCACGCATCCGACGCCCCGAAGCGCAGCCCGGATGTGACGTCCGGAAGGAGCGGCCAGCCGAGGTGCTGAGCAAGCTGCTGGACGGCTGCGCGCTCGGTGTCCGTGTCCAGCCGCCCCGCGATGAGCAGCCCATGCTCTGTGCCGCCCACCGCCTCCGCAACCGGTGCCGTCTCTTCTTCGCGCGCAACAGGACGTGTCGACGGGTAGCGGGTGTGCGGCACGCGCTGCTTGCCCCACGCAGCGAGGCCCTTTGTGTACGCATCGTGGTCGATGCCGTCGGGGTGCGGCTCCAGCGGCTTGCGAAACATGCAGTTCAGGTGAACCGGGCCGGGTGGCGGGCGGCGCGCGCGGTGCACGGCCTGATCGGCGGTCGTCAATACCATGCGCGGGGCGATGTCCGTCGTGGGCGTGGGCAGGTCGAACTGCCAGCGGACGTAGTCGCCGAAGGCCTTGACCTGATCGACGGTCTGATTGGCGCCCGTATCGCGCAGTTCCGGCGGGCGATCGGCCGTGAGGAGGAGCAGGGGCACACCGTCGGTCGATGCCTCCACGACGGCCGGAAACCCGTTCGCTACGGCCGTGCCCGACGTGGTGATCCACCCGGCGGGGCGCCCCATGGCGCGACCGTAGCCCAGCGCGGCAAACGCCGTCCCCCGCTCGTCGACGTGGATCACGCGCTGTGCCGCCGGATGCCGCACCACAGCCGTCGTGAGCGGTGTCGAACGCGATCCAGGCGCCAGGAAGAAGGTGTCGACGCCGCTGCGCACGAGCTCTTCGATCAGCAGTTGCGCCCAGAGATGATTCAGGTTGGCCGCGTCAAGCGGTGAGTGCGAAGCGGACGGATCGACCACAGCGTGCGAGTGATTGCGTGGGGCGCGAGCGGGACGTCAGGACGTCAGGTCCAACACGGCCGCGAAGTCACTGATCTTCTGCTCGATTTCTTCCCACTCGGAGTCCGGCGCCGAGCCGTCGACGATGCCCGCGCCGGAGTACAGCGCCAGCGTATTGTCGCGGATAAGGCCCGAACGGATGGCGACGGCAAACTCGGCGGCATCGGGCCCGATCCAGCCGACCGGGCCGGCGTACCAGCCCCGTGCAAAGGGCTCCTGCGCGCGGATCGCCTGGAGCGCATCCTCGGTCGGCACGCCGCCAATGGCCGGCGTGGGATGCAGCGCGTGCACCGCGTCGAGCGTCGTC
>JAAAPH010000063.1 GCA_009908415.1 Bacteroidota bacterium | reverse complement strand
TGACCCAAGATACGCCCATCCACCCAAACTCCCAAACCCAACTCAGTGGTGCTCCTTGGTGGCCTTGAACGTGATGGCGGGCCAGTCCTCCATCATGCGCTCCAACCGGAACTGACTGGACGCGAGGTAGGCCAGGTCCCCCTCGGCATCGGTGAAGAGCCGGTTCTGGTTCGCAGAGCGGAAGGCGTCGAGCTGCTTCGGGTCGTCGCACTCCACCCAGCGGGCGGCGGCGTAGCTGGTGCCGCTCAGGTGCGCCTCCACATTGTACTCGTCCTCCAGCCGGTCCAGCGTCACGTCGAACTGGAGCACGCCGACGGCGCCGAGGATGTAGTCGTTGCCGCGCAACGGGCGGAAGACCTGCACGGCGCCCTCCTGGCTGAGCTGCTTCAGCCCCTTGCCCAGGTGCTTCGCGCGAAAGGGGTCGTCGAGGTGCACCTTGCGGAAGTGCTCCGGTGCGAAGCTCGGGACGCCCGTAAACTCCAGCGGCTCCTTCTCGCTGAAGCTGTCGCCGATCTTGATGGTGCCGTGGTTCTGGATGCCGATGATGTCGCCGGGATACGCCGTATCCACCCCCTCGCGGTCCTGCGCCATAAAGATGCGCGCATTGTTGATGCGCACGTCCTGCTCCAGCCGGTGATGGCGCACCGTCATGCCGCGCTCGAAACGGCCCGAGCAGACGCGCAGGAAGGCCATCCGGTCGCGGTGGCGCGGATCCATGTTTGCCTGGATCTTAAAGACAACGCCGGAGAACGCCTCCTCGTACGGCGAGACGGTGCGCGATGTCGTGGGGCGCGGGCGGGGCGGCGGGGCGATCTCGACGAAGCTGTCGAGCATGTCGCCGACGCCGAAGTTGCTGAGCGCGCTGCCGAAGAAGACGGGCGTCTGCTTGCCAGCGCGGTACTTTTCCATGTCGAAGTCGTCGCCGGCCTCCTGGAGCAACTGCACGTTGAAGCGGAGGTCCTCGGCGCGGTCTTCGCCCAACACCTCGTCGAGGCGCGGGTCGTCGAGGCCGTCGATGGCGAGGCGGCGGTGCTCGCCCTTCGCGTCGGCGTCGGAGAAAAGGTGCAGCTCCTCACGGTGCAGGTTGTACGTCCCGCGGAACCGGTCGCCCATCCCGATGGGCCACGCCAGCGGCACGGTCTCGATGTCGAGCGTCGACTCGATCTCGTCGAGCAGTTCCAGCGGCTCCTTGCCGTAGCGGTCCATCTTGTTGATGAACGTGATGATGGGCGTCTCCCGCATCCGGCAGACCTCCATCAGCTTCTTCGTCTGCGCCTCGACGCCCTTCGCGTTGTCGAGCACCATGATGACGCTGTCGACGGCGGTGAGCACGCGGTATGTGTCCTCGGAGAAGTCTTTGTGCCCCGGCGTGTCGAGCAGGTTCATCTCGAAGCCGCGATACCGAAACTGCATGACGGAGGAGGTCACGCTGATGCCGCGCTCTTTCTCCATCTCCATCCAGTCGCTGTGCGCGTGGCGGTTCGCCTTGCGGGCCTTGATTTCGCCGGCCTCGTGGATGGCGCCGCCCATCAGCAGCAGCTTCTCCGTCAGCGTCGTCTTCCCGGCGTCCGGGTGACTGATGATGCCGAACGTGCGCCGGCGGTCGACTTCTTTGCGGAGGGCCTTGGTGCGTTGTGCAGTACTCACAGAAAAGAAAAATCAATCAGCAGGGCGATAACGGGGCCAGGGCGGAGGCCTGTTTACAGCGGTTGTTTTACGCAGGTGGCGCGCGATGGTTTTCCCCGGACACGGAGAGACTCCACCGCCCGGCGTGCCGGTTACGTCGCCGGTGAACTCCCCGGCACCTCCTGCGGCGGTTCGCCCGTGAACGCGGTGATGGGCGTCAGCTCCACCGTGCGGAACTCGACCTCGGCGCCCTCGGCCTGAAGGGCGATGTGCCCTTGGCGCGCGGTGGCGTCGTAACCGGCATTGACCAGCTCGCCATTTACCCAGACCTTGACCCCGTCGTCCAGGGCTTCGATTGTCATCGTATTCCACTCGCCCAGGGGATTCTCGGACCCATCCGTCAGATTCAGGATCCGCCGATTTTCGCCTTCGGTGACGCCCCACTCCTCGCGCGGCCCCCGCCGCTCGACCATATTGTTGACGGTGATGTCCTCGCGGATGCACCAGAAATCTCCGGCATGCTCGTGCATCATCTGCACCTCGACCGACTGCGGAAACATGTCGTACAGCGCGCGGGGCGTCGAAGCGTGAACGAGGACGCCGCAGTTGCCCGGCTCGCCGGGAAATCGGTACTCCACCCGCAGCCGGTAGTCTTGGTAGGTCGCATCGGTGATCAGATGCCCACGCGGCTCGCCCAGACTCACGAGGAGCCCGTCCCGCACGATGAAGGGGCTCGTCAAGGTCGTGTCGTTATCCATCGCCGGGACGTCGGCATGCCATCCCTGCAGGTCGTTCCCGTTGAAGAGCGCGACCGTCTGGGGCGCGGAGCGACACGCCCCGAGCGCCCCCACCAGGATGCAGACAAGCAGAAGGTGTCCCAGGGTCGGTTTGCCGGTGCGGTGCCCTTGATGCGTCAGCGTGTTGCGCATGATGTCACGGTGGATGTGTGTAGATGAGGGGGTTGAAGGGCTGACCAACAGCTTACTGCACACCACCGCGGATCGGCTCGACGGCGTAGCCGCGCAGGCCGACCTCGCCGATACTGCGGCCGTCGACAAACGGAATCCAGAAGAGCCCGTCGTTGTCGCCCGTCTTCATCTGGCCGGCTTGCAAGGTGCCTGTGACCTGCTCGGTGTGCTCTTCACCGCGCCACGTGCGGAATACGATACGAAAGCGGTACCGGATGGGGTAGTCGTTGGTGTTGTCGATCCGCACGACGACGCCGTTGTTCGTGTTGTCGGCCTCGCTATAGAAGATGTACGAGAAGGCGACGCCCTCGTGCGTGATGATCGGCTTCCAGACCTCATCGGCCCAGCGCGTGTTCTGCGCGTGCGCCATTCCACTGAAGAGAAGCAGGAGGAGACCCACCCCGATCGTTGTACCCCATCGTCCCCACATGGCCACCCGGTTCCTCTGATGTGCACTGATGCTCGGTCTTTCTTACGAGCAACACGCCCAAATCTTTCCCGGCTGTGCCAACGCAAGGCGGACAGCGGATCGCCCAATCACCCCAGCATGGCCCGCACATTGTCGACGACGTGCTCGGCCGTGAAGCCGAACTGTTCCATGTTCGTGCTCCCGGGCGCCGAGGCGCCGAACCGGTCGATGCCGATGACGCGGCCTTTCGGTCCCACGTAGCGCTCCCATCCTTGCGCGCGCCCCGCCTCCATCGCGAGCCGCGTTTCCACGTCCGGGGGCAGCACCGCATCCCGGTAGGCGTCGGGTTGCGCGTCGAAGAGGGCCCACGACGGCATGCTCACGACGCGGACGTTGATGCCGTCGTCAGCGCGCAGCGTCTCGGCGGCGCGGGCGATGTGCTGCACCTCGCTCCCGCTGGCGATCAGGATGGCGTCGGGCGTGCCGTCGTCGTCGGACAGCACGTAGGCGCCCTGCCGCACGCCATCGGCCGACGCGTAGGTCGTCCGGTCCAGCGTGGGGAGGCCCTGCCGAGTGAGGGCGAGCGCCGTCGGCCCGTGGTCGTTTTGGAGTGC
>JAAAPH010000101.1 GCA_009908415.1 Bacteroidota bacterium | reverse complement strand
GATGTGGTCGATGGGCGCATGCGGTTGAACGCGTTTGGCCGCATCGTCGCCGAGGAATGGCACCGCACCGAACGGATTCGCGACCACGTGGCGTTGGATACGTTCGTCGTGATGCCGAACCACGTGCACGGGATTGTTGGGATCACGCACCGATCCGAACGCCGCAGGGGCGTGTCGCAACACGCCCCTACGCGTGGTTTCAAATCGCCCTCCCAAACGCTCGGCGCCATCGTCCGCGGGTTCAAAGGCGCCGCCACCCGTCGCATCAACCAACACCGCGGGACGCCGGGCGAACCGGTCTGGCAACGCAATTATTACGAACACATCGTGCGCGGTCGGCGCGACCTCGAACGCATCCGGCGATACATCCGCCAGAATCCCGCCCGCTGGCGTCGCGATCGAAATCATCCGGAGCGAACTTGATCCGTAGGCTGTTTCACGTGAAACGTCGCAGACGTTCACGCCAGTAAACATCGCCCAACGCAGCGTTCACGGTCTAGATTTTTTGAGGGCCGAAATCGACCGAAAAACGGCCCCTCAGATTGCCCCATATCGCGATATCTCACTAAACGCCTGGGCCTGATACCTGCACACCCGATCGCGCGGTATCGGCCTCACAGCGCCGCCTCACGGGGCCTCATTTCGATCGCGGCGCCAGATGGGTGCTCAAGAATTGATCTATCGTCCGCAGGTAGCGGTCGGCGGAGACGAGGAAGCCGTCGTTGTGATTTCCATCGATTTCGAGGAACTGCTTTGGCTCGCGGGCCGACTCGAAGAGGTCGCGGCCGTGGTGGAACGGAATGACGTTGTCACCGCGACTGTGGATGACGAGCAGCGGCATACCAATCTGGTCGATGCGGCTGCGGTTGTCGAACTGCGTCGTCGTCAGCAGCCGCGCCGGCAACCATGGGTAGTGGTGCGCGGCGACGTCGGGCACGGAGGTAAACGCCGACTCCACGAGGAGCGCGCCGGCGGCGTGCTGCATGGCAAGCCACGTCGCCGGCCCCCCGCCGAGCGAGCGCCCGAAGATGACGATGCGTGACGGATCGATCCCGCGCTGCCCGACCAGGTATTGCCACGCGGCCTCGGCGTCGCGGTACAGCCCCTCCTCCGAGGGCGACCCCGTGCTCTGGCCGTACCCCCGGTAGTCGACGATGAGCACGTTCAGGTCGAGCTGGTGGAACTGCTGGACGCTCTCCAACCGTCCCGAAATATTGCCCGCGTTGCCGTGGAAGAAGAGCAGCGTACCACGGGCATCATCGGCCGGGATCCACCAGCCATGCAACCGCTCGCCATCCTCCGTGTCGAGGTGCACCGTGTCGTACGCGAGCCCATAGCGGTCGGGTGTGGTGACGAGCGTGCGCGACGGGAAGTAGAGGAGCTGATCCTGGAAGGCGAAGGCCAGCCCGGCGACGGCCAAGTATCCCCCGCCCACCGCGAGCAGTAGCGTGAGCATCGGTCGCATCGATTAGTCCTCGGAGGATTCGTGCGGGGACTGCTGGCCCCGCCATTTGTACAGAACCGCCTGCACGAGCACTGCGCCCACCAGCACGAACGTCACCACGTTGGACACGATGATCGGAAGATCCTCGATCAGCAGCCCGTAGGCCAGCCAACAGAGCACGCCGGTACACAGCATGCCGAACGTGCCGATGGAGATATCATCCGCCGACTTGGACTGCCACGTTTTGATGACCTGCGGCAGGAAGGAGAACGTCGTGAGCGCGGCCGCGACGAGTCCAAGAGCGGTGACGGGATTCATCGGGGGCAACCTCGCAATGAAAATAGAGCATGACGTCTCATTCCACCGTCGCGGGTTCGTACTGATCCGCCAGAGCGAGCGCTTTCTCGCGGAGCTTCACCTGCAGCGTCTCGGGTTCCACCACTTCGGCCTGGGTACCGTAACGAAGAAGCCAGTCGGCCACGTAATCGAGGTTCTCGAAGTAGAAGGTGACCTCCATGCCCCCATCGATGGCGCGCTCGGCCTCGATCTGCGCGGGGATGCGCCGCCGCGCCCAGCGGTACGTTTCGCCGTCGAAGCGCAGCGTGATGCGCTGGCTGTCCTGGTTGTGCCCCTTCTCCTCCAGGTACACCTCCAGGTCGAACCCCTCCGGCGGGTCGAAGCGCTGCATCGTCACGTGCATCGAGCGGATGCGGTCGAGCCGGAAGTTGCGGATGCCCTCGCGCAGTTGATCGTACGCGACGAGGTTCCAGCGGTCGGTGTAATAGACGAGCCCGAGCGGATCGACGGTGCGCTCAGTGAGCTCGTCGCGGCTCGGCACGTAGTACTTCATGTACACGGAGAATTGTTGCGCCGCCGCCTTGCTGAGCTGATACCAGCGTCCCTCATCGCCGTCGTTTTCGCTGTCGGGCATCGTGTGGTGGAGCCAGTACGGGTCGAGCACGGTGCGCTCGCGGAGCCGGTCGATGTACTCCTTCACCTCCTTCGGCAGCACCGAGCGGATCTTGAGCGCCACCTCGTCGGCGTCTTTGCGGAGCGAGAGGTCGGGCTGCAGCTTCGTGAACTCGGTGCCGACGAGCAGCGTGGCCGCCTCGCGCGCGGTAAGCATGAGCGGCGGCAGCTGGTACCCTTCGAGGATCTCGTAGCCGCCGTCCTCGGCGTAGGTGAGCGGCACGCCGGCCTCGCCCAGGGCCCGCAGGTCACGAAAGATGGTGCGCCGACTCACGCCGAAGTGCTCGGCCAGATCGCGCGACGTCATGTTGGGCCGGTTCTGCAGGAGTAACACCTCGGCAAAAAGCCGCTCCGTGCGGTTCAGCGTCCGCTCTTCGTTGGTCGGCATAATGGTGACAGGATGGTGACACAGCCACAACGTGTACCCTACGAACGGTGCGCGGCGATCCGGGTTCAGCCCGCGCCACCGGAACGGCGCACCGTCACGATGCACTTCGCGGCGAAGTAGTCGCGCCTAAGCAGGGGCTTGAGCGGGTCTTGCTCAATGATGACGTCCGGGTCCTGCACCCGTAAATCGTCGATCTCATCGGACAGATCGCCGCCTTTCAAGCAAATGAGCCCCGGCGGCCACACGTCTTCGTCAGACGGCGGCACATTGGGGGCCACGATGCGGCAGTGCCAGCGCCAGAGGGCGGCCAGCGGCGCCGTGGCACGGGAGACGGAGTAGTGCGCCGAGCCCGTCCAGTTCTCGGCGCGGCCGTTCCAGGCGAAGAGGTTGTCGAGCCCAAGCCGCCGCGCCATCGCCCGCACGGCCCGGACCTTCTTGCCTACTGAGTCGACGGCGAACACCTCAATCTCAGGAAAAGCAATCGCTAGCGGAATGGCGGGGAGGCCGCCGCCCGTGCCCCAGTCGACGATACGGCTTCCAGCGGGAAACCCACGCCACGTCAGCGCGAGGCTGTGCAGCAGGTGCCGCTCGCGGATGTGCGGCTCGGTATCCGGCGAGATAAGGTTGATCTTCGGGTTGAAGCGCCGGAGGTGCTCGGCGTACGCGTCGAGCTGTTTGCGCTGCGCGTTCGAGAGCGCGGCGAAGGGGTCGAACGTTGTGTCAGCGTCGGCACCCATATCATTGTTTCACGTGAAACAAAACGTCACCTCGTTTTTCACGGCCTGAGCGTGGTTTCACGCCTCCAACGTTTCACGTGAAACATGGG
>JAAAPH010000180.1 GCA_009908415.1 Bacteroidota bacterium | reverse complement strand
CGAGGTCGGCCGATGCGATCAGTTTGAGGATCCGATTTCGACGGCGCCCGGCCATTTCGCGCCCAATGACGTCAAATTTTACACGGGTGACCACTTCCCCGCGCGCTACCAGAACGGCGCCTTCGTGGCCTACCACGGCTCGTGGAACCGGCAGCCGCGGCAGGCCGGGTATCAGGTCAGCTTCCTGCCGTTCGAGGGCGCCATGCCGTCGGGGGAGCAGGAGAAGTTCGCTGATGGGTTTGCAGGCGAAGGGGACTTCCGGCCGCAGAATCCGGCGGACGCCGAGTATCGTCCGATGGGCCTTGCCGTCGGGCCGGATGGCACGCTCTACATTTCCGATTCCGTGAAAGGTCGCATCTGGCGTGTAAAATACACCGGTTCGTGATGAGCGAATGGCGAGGAATCGGGGACAAGGTCGAACGTGAGAACATTCCAGTCTATGTAGGTCGACAAAAATTCTTTAGCTGTAAGCTGTCATCGCGAGGAGACGACGAAGGCGGCGACGCGGCGATCTCCTCGTTTGTGCCGCTACCATGGAGATGGCCACGCCTCCGTTGGAGGCTCGCAATGACAACTTCAACAAACGTCTTTATACGTTTCTACTTAGCACGTGCTGACGCATAATGCCCAACCCGCAACGCGGAACGCACAACGGATCGTGTATCATGCAGTTCACCAGCACACGCGATGAGAGTCATCAGGCCCCTTTGGCCGCAGCACTGGCCGACGGGCTGGCGCCCGATGGGGGGCTGTACGTACCGACGGCGTTTCCGGACCTGGGCCCGGAGGCCTTCGACGGGCTGGAGCGCATCGAGGCCATCGCCGAGCGCCTCCTGCGCCCGTTCTTCGCGGGCGACCGGCTGGAAGATGCCCTTCCCGCCATCTGCGCGGAGACGTTCAGTTTCCCCGTCCCGCTGCGCGACTTGAAGGACGACACAGCCGTGCTGGAGCTGTTCCACGGTCCGACGGCGGCCTTCAAAGACGTGGGCGCGCGGTTCTTGGCGAGTGGGCTCTCCCGCCTCAACGCGGGCGCCGCCGAGCCCGTGACCATCCTCGTGGCCACCTCGGGCGACACGGGCGCGGCGGTCGCCGCCGCGTTTCATCAGAAGCCCAACGTGGAGGTCATCGTCCTCTATCCGAAAGGGCGCGTGTCGGACCGGCAGGAGAAGCAGCTCACCGGCTGGGGCGGCAACGTGCTCACCGTCGCCGTCCAGGGCGTCTTCGACGACTGCCAGCAGCTCGTGAAAGCCGCGTTCCGGGACGACTGGTGGCAGACGCACCGCCGGCTCTCGTCGGCCAACAGCATCAACCTCGGCCGGCTGCTTCCGCAGATGACGTACTACGCGGCGGCCAGCCTCTGGTACCAGCGGCGCCACGGCGCGCGGCCGGGCTTCATCGTGCCCTCAGGCAACCTGGGCAACGCGCTGGCCGCTCTCTACGCCCGCGCCTGCGGTTTGCCGATTGGCGACGTGGTAATGGCCACGAACGCCAATCGGCCCGTCACCCACTTTCTGGAGACGGGGGACTGGCAGCCGTTCGACACGGAGGAGACGCTGGCGACGGCCATGGACGTGGGCGATCCGAGCAATATGGAGCGGGTGCGCTACCACTGGTCCGACGTGGAGGCGCTCCGCCACGCCGTGCGCGCCGAACGCATCACGGACGACGCCATCCGCCGCCAGATCCGCCGCGGCCCCGCGGTATGGGGCGAGGTATGGGATCCTCACACGGCTACTGCCGTCGAAGTGCGCGAACAGACGAGCACGCCGCACTGGATCCTCGTGGCGACGGCTCACCCGGCCAAGTTCGAGCAGATCGTGGAGCCACT
The DNA here is from genome assembly GCA_009908415.1 of Bacteroidota bacterium. Classification (GTDB taxonomy): domain Bacteria; phylum Bacteroidota; class Rhodothermia; order Rhodothermales; family Salinibacteraceae; genus JAAAPH01. The sequence continues at coordinate 17,424 of JAAAPH010000180.1, read as the reverse complement.
CATCGGCGACACGGTGCCCGTGCCGGAGGCGCTCGCAGCCGTGATGGACCGGGCAGCGCCGGCACCCGAGATTGCGCCCTCTCTGGATGCATTGCGCGACGTCGTGGTGGCCCGCGAAGAACAGCAGCGTGCCGCGGCGCGCGAGTGATGACCAACCCCTTCCCGAACAACCATGGCGGAGTACGACTGGGACAACGACGAGCCCTGGGATGAGAACCAGTGGGAAGCGTTCCTGCGCGAAAACGACAAGCGCGTGGACCGGTACATGGAACTGCTCCACGATTTTCTGCAGACTCACCCGCGCCCGACGGGCGATGAGCCCGAGCGCCTGGCGATGTGGAAAGACGACCTACGCGCCTTCATCGACGAGAAAGGCTGGACGCGGGACGACCTCGCCCTGCCGTTCCTCTGGCTCGAAGACGCCGACGATATCGGCGAGAACCCGCTCTTCGGCTCCGACCATACGTTCGATGAAGACGCGGTCTTCGACGATGAGCTGCTGGACGACGACTTCGACGGGGATTTTTCGCGCGACCGCTTGGAGCGCCTGCCCATCTACCAGGAAGCCTTCGCGCTCACGAGCCGCGTCATGGACTGGTCGGACGAGGTGCCGGGCGGGGTAAAGGACAGCACGCTCGTCCAGTTCTGCGCGAACGTCATGCAGATTCCCGCCAAAGTGGCCGAGGGCCACGCCATCGGCTACGAGCGCGACATGCTGGGCGGCAACATCGCGTGCGTAAAGCGCGCCCTCGCCGCCGCCAACGCAGCCCTCGGGCTGCTGCGCCAGCTTAAGCAGGAGCCCTACATGACGCCGGCCACGTACCGCGTGCTGTACGAGGAGACGTACGAATTGCGCAACGCCCTCGGCATCTACGTCCAAGAGCTCCGCGCCCGCTTCAACCTGGGGATTGACTGAGTGTGGGCGTCTCGGCGTATGGGAGTAGGGGGCGAGTAGCACGCCCGAACGCACAGACACCCACACGCTCATACCCCAATAGCTATGCCCTCATCGTTCGCCGAGACCGGTCGGATCGTCGATCCACTGAACCGCGAAGTCTTCAGCGGCACGGTGCACGTCCGGGGCGGGCGGATCGACCGCATCGAGCGCCACGCGACGGACGCCGAGCGCGTGATCCTGCCGGGCTTCGTCGACGCGCACGTTCACGTCGAGAGCTCGATGCTTACGCCGTCCGAGTTTGCGCGAGCGGCCGTGCAGCACGGCACCGTTGCCACCGTCTCCGACCCCCATGAGATCGCCAACGTGCTGGGGATAGACGGCGTGACGTACATGATCGAGGACGGCCAGCGCGTGCCGTTCAAGTTCAACTTTGGCGCGCCGTCGTGCGTGCCGGCGACCCCGTTCGAGACGGCCGGGGCGACGCTGGATCCGGACGACGTCGCCGCGCTGCTGGATCGCCCTGCGGTGCGCTACTTGAGCGAGGTCATGAACTACCCGGGCGTGTTGAGCGGCGACCCAGACATGCGGGCCAAGATCGACGCGGCCCAACAGCGCGGCCTGCCGCGGGACGGCCATGCCCCCGGCCTCCGCGGCGCGGACGCCCAGCGGTACGCCGACGCCGGCATCTGCACCGACCACGAGTGCGTCACCATCGACGAGGCGCGCGACAAGCTGGCCGCGGGTATGCACATCCTCATCCGCGAAGGGTCGGCCGCCAAGAACTTCGACGCGCTCATTCCGCTGATGGACGAGGCGCCGGAGCGGCTCATGTTCTGCACGGACGATGCGCACCCCGATGCGCTGCTCCGCGGCCACATCGACGCGCTGGTGCGCCGGGCGATCGATCGGGGATACGACCGGATGGACGTCCTCCGCGCGGCCTGCGTGCACCCCGTCCAGCACTACGGCCTCGACGTCGGCCTGCTGCAGGAGGGGGATCCCGCCGACTTTGTCGTGGCGGATACGCTGGATGCGCTGAACGTGGTGCGCACGTACGTCGACGGCGCACTCGTGGCGGAGGACGGCGCGACGCGCATCGACCGGCTGGAGTCGCCCGTGGTAAACGCGTTCGCCGCGCAGCCGAAGCAGCCCGGTGATTTTGCGTGCCCGGCGGAGGGCGACCGCATCCGCGTGATCGAGGCGGAGGAAGGGCAGCTCGTCACGCGCGTATCCGTCGAGGCGGCCCACGTCGTGGATGGGCGCGCCGTGAGCCACCCCGAGCGCGATGTTCTCAAGTTGACCGTGGTGAATCGTTACCAGGACGCCGAGCCGGCCATCGGGTTCATCCGCGGGTTCGGGCTGGAGCGCGGCGCCATCGCCTCCAGCGTCGCACACGATTCGCACAACATCATCGCCGTCGGCACCTCGGACGCGGGCCTCTGCCGCGCGGTGAACCAGATCATCGAGCACCGGGGCGGCATCGGCGCGGTGGACGAGGACGACGTCCTCGCGTTGCCCCTGCCCATCGCGGGCCTCATCAGCGATCAGCCGTACGACGCCGTGGCGCGCCGCTACATCCGCCTGAACACGTTCGCGCAGCAGCGGCTCGGCAGCGCGATGGACGCGCCGTTCATGACGCTCTCGTTCATGGCGCTGCTCGTCATTCCGCAGCTCAAGCTCAGCGACAAAGGGCTCTTCGACGGCGGTGCCTTTCAGTTCGTCGATCTTTTTGTGAACGGTGGATAAGCATCGCGCTGCATGCGAGGTTGGTACAATGCGAACCATCGCCCGCTGAGTTCGCGTACACCCACACTCTCACACCCGCACTCCGCAACGCAGCGATCCATGAGTCACTTCAAGCAGGTCGAGCGCTTCGACCACCCCGCCGTTGAACAGGACGTCCTCGACTGGTGGCGCGCGCGCGATATCTTCGAGAAAAGCGTGTCGCAGCGCGAGGGCGCGCCGACGTTTACCTTCTACGAAGGCCCGCCCACGGCCAACGGGCGCCCCGGCATCCACCACGTGATGGCCCGCGCCATCAAGGACATCTTCTGCCGCTACAAGACGATGCAGGGCTTCCGCGTGGAGCGCAAGGGCGGATGGGACACGCACGGCCTGCCCGTCGAGATTGAGGTGGAGAAGACGCTCGACCTCGACAGCCGCGCGGAGGTGGAGGCATACGGCATCGAGAAGTACAACGCGGCCTGCCGCGAGAGCGTCCTGGAGTACAAGGACCTGTGGGACGAACTCACCGAGCGGATGGGCTACTGGGTCGACCTCGACGACCCGTACATCACGTTCGAGACCGACTACATCGAGACGCTCTGGTGGCTGCTCAAGCAGATCTACGAGAAGGATCTGCTCTACAAAGGGTACAAGATCCAGTGGTACAGCCCGGGCTCGCACACCGTTCTATCCTCGCACGAAGTGAGTCTCGGCTACGAGGAGACGCAGGACCCGAGCGTCTACATCCGCTTTGCCGTCGACGATGAGGACGACACGTACTTCCTCGCGTGGACGACGACGCCCTGGACGCTCATCTCGAACACCGCGCTCGCCGTCGGGCCGGACATCGACTACGTCAAGATCCGGCACGAGGATCCGTTCCAGGGGATGGAGTACCTCATCCTGGCCGAGGCGCTGCTCGGTGACGTCATCGACGAGGACTACGAGATCGTCGAGCGGTACACAGGCCGCGACCTCATCGGGCAGACATACCAACCGCTCTACGCGTACTTCTCCGACGAGGTCGGCAAAGACCAGGCCTGGCGTGTCGTCTCCGCCGACGTGGTGTCGACCGAGGAGGGGACCGGCGTCGTCCACATGGCGCCGGCCTATGGGGCGGAGGACTATGACGTGGCCCAGGCGCAGAACCTGCCGCTCTTCAATCCGATCGACAAAGACGGATGCTTCACCGAGGAGGCCAAGTTGGTCGAAGGGCAGTGGTTCAAGGACGCGGACAAAGACATCACCGACGACCTGAAGGCGCGCGGCCTGCTCTACAAGCACGAGACGTACCTCCACAACTACCCGTTCGATTGGCGGAAGGGCACGCCGCTCATGAGCTACCCGGTCGAGAGCTGGTTCATCAAGACGACCGCGCTCAAGGACCGGATGGTAGAGCTTAACGAGACGATCAACTGGCAGCCGGAGGGCATCGGCACGGGGCGCTTCGGCGAGTGGCTAGAGAACAACGTCGACTGGGCACTGAGCCGCCGCCGGTATTGGGGCACGCCGCTCCCGATCTGGCAGAGCGACGAAGACCCGGAGTACGTCGAGGTCATCGGCTCGATCGACGAGCTGCGCGCCAAGTGCGGCGACCAGCTGCCCGACGAGGACGATGCCATCGACCTGCACCGCCCGTTCGTCGACGAGCTGACGTGGCCCGCCCCGGACGACGTGGGCGGCACCATGCGCCGCGTGCCCGACCTCATCGACGTGTGGTTCGACTCCGGCGCGATGCCGTTCGCGCAGTGGCACTATCCGTTCGACAACGAGACGCAGTTCGAGCGCAACTTCCCGGCCGACTTCATCGCCGAGGGCGTGGACCAGACGCGCGGCTGGTTCTACACGCTGCACGCCATCGCCACGCTCGTGATGGACTCGGTCGCGTACAAAAACGTCGTCGTGAACGGGCTCGTGCTCGACGAAGACGGCAACAAGATGTCGAAGTCGAAGGGCAACACGGTCGAGCCGTTCGAGGTGATCGACGCGTACGGCGCCGACGTGGTGCGCTGGTACATGATGAGCAACACGCCGCCGTGGGAGAACATCAAGTTCTCAGAGCGCGGCCTGCGCGACACGCGGCGCAAGTTCTTTGGCACGCTGGAAAACGTGTACAGCTTCTTCGCCACCTATGCCAACATCGACGACTTCCGCGGCGTGGCGGACCGCATCCCGGTGCACGAGCGGGAGGAGCTCGATCGCTGGATTATGAGCCGCCTCAACACGACGATTGCCGCCGTCGAAGCGGCCCTTGATGAGTACGACCCGACGAGCGCGGCGCGGGCCGTGGAAGATTTCGTCGAGGAGTTTTCGAACTGGTACCTGCGCCGCTCGCGTCGCCGTTTCTGGGCGGCCAAGAAGGGCGAGGCGACCAACGGCCAGGCGGGCGCACAGGACGAACTCGACCCGAAAAACAAGCAGTCCGCGTACCAGACGGTCTACGAGTGCCTGCTCGCCACGTCCAAACTGATGAGCCCCATCGCGCCGTTCTTCGGCGAGTGGCTGTACCGCGCGCTCACCGATGGCATGGATGCCGACCCCGCCGAGTCGGTCCACCTGGCAGACTTCCCGGACGTGGAGGCGACGGCGCGGGACGAGGCGCTGGAGCATCGGATGGGGCTGGCCCGCACCATCTCGTCCGTCGTGCTCGCGCTCCGCAACCAGGCCGAGATCAACGTACGCCAGCCCCTGCCGCGCCTGTTGGTGGTGACGGGCACCGGCGTGGAGCAGCAGGCCATCGAGCAGGTACGCGACATCATTCTCGACGAGGTGAACGTGAAAGCCATCGAGTACGTGGACCACTCCAGCGAGGTGGTCAAGCGCTCGGCGAAGCCCAACTTCAGCACGTTGGGCCCGCGGCTCGGTGCGCTCATGAAGCCCGTCAACCAGAAAGTCCGCCAGCTTGGCGACGATGCGATCACGAGGTATCTCGAAACGGGATCGCTCACGCTAGAGGTCGAGGGCGAGACCGTGGAACTGGGCGCGGGCGACCTGGAGATCCAGAGCGAAGGCATCGCCGGATGGGAGGTCGACCAGCAGGGCGGCGTGACCGTGGCGCTCGACACGCAGATCAGCGACGAACTGCTGGCCGAGGGGCTGGCGCGCGAGGCCGTGAAGCGGATCCAGAACTTGCGCAAGTCGGCCGAATTCGACGTGACGGACCGGATCGCCATCACGTATCAGGGCTCCGAGAACATCACGCAGGCGGTGGCCCGATACGCGGACTGGATTCGGAACGAGACGCTGGCTTTGGAGTTGCACGAAGCCAAACAGCCAGCGGGTGAAGCCGTAGACACGTTCGACATCGGTGACGAGACGCTCACCCTCGGCGTGCGGCGGGTTGAACCGGCCTCCCAATGAGGTCGCCCTTCTAAAGACTATCCCATGCCCGCTCGCGAATAACACCCTGTCAGTGCTTCCGAATGACCAAATGTAACCACTATGGCTGACCAAAAGCCTGAGCACCTCGAAGGCGACACGACGGCTGTGCCGCCCCATGGCGAATCCACCGCCGAAGGAGCCGAAGAGGGTTCTCTGCAGGATGAGGCCGGTCGTAAGACCCCATTTTCAGACGACGAACTTGAGCACTTCAAAGGGCTCATTCTGAAACGACGCAAGGCCGCGACGGAAGACATCGAACGGATGCGCTCGCAGATCGACGAGGCGAGCGAGCAGGCCAGCGACAATACGGCCTACAGCTTCCACATGGCCGATGCGGGCACCGACGCGATGGAGCGCGAAAAGCTCTATCTCATGATCGCGCGGCAGCAGAAGTACATCGGGTATCTGGATCGTGCCCTGGAGCGCATCCAGAACAAGACGTACGGCATTTGCAAGGTGACGGGAAACCCCATCTCGAAAGAACGGCTTGAAGCGGTGCCGCACACCGAGATCTCCATCGAAGCCAAGCTGAAGCAGAAGAAAAGCTAGTATGGGCGTCTGGGTGTGTGGAGGTTCGGGCGCATGAGACGGCTTCAGCATCTCCCACCCACACCCTCACCCTCACACCCCCCACCCTCTCGATATATGCGCGTACTCTGGATTACTGCGGTCGTCGTTGGGCTCGACCAGCTCGCCAAGGCGGCGGTGCTTCACTTCATGGTCCGGCAGCAGTCCATCCCGATCCTCGGCGACTGGTTGAAGTTTACCTTCACCGAAAATCCAGGGATGGCTTTCGGGATTCAACTCGGCACCCGCGGGCTCGTCACGTTTCTCGCACTGGCGGCTACGCTACTCGTCATCTACTACATGTACCAGGTCCGCAACGGCTATACGCCGTATCGCGCCAGCCTGTCACTGATTTTAGGGGGCGCCATCGGCAACATCATCGATCGCGTCTTCTACGGGGTCCTGTTGGGGTACGACGGCCTGTTCTTTGGAAAGGTCGTCGACTTCATCCACGTCAGTCTCTGGAGGGGGTTTGTACCCGAGTTTGTGCCCGGTCTGGGGGGCGCGTACATGGAGCTCTTTCCCATCTGGAACGTCGCCGACATGGCCATCGTCCTCGGCGTCGTGGGCGTGCTCTACTTCCAGAATACCTTCCATCGTCAGCTGTACGAGGAACAGCTCGCCCAGATGGAGGACGACCCGCCCGTGCCCGAGTCGGCTGAGGCGCGGACGGCTGACGGTGACGGGTCGACGTCGCCGCTCACGTCGCTGTCGCCCAGCGAACGCTCTACGCTGCAAGGCCCAAGTTCCGAGGACGCTTAGACGAGGGGCCATCCATCCGACCAAAGGAGAGAGACGGGGCGGTACCCGACTGGTGCTTTGGAACCCCCTGCCCGCGGTTAGGATTAGAGCGCCCTGCCCCACGTCGTCTTTTGTTTGCTTTGGTTTTTTAGTTTCCCACGCCCATGCCCGACGCGTCGCGCATTCGAAATTTTTGCATCATCGCGCACATCGACCACGGGAAGAGCACCCTGGCCGATCGCTTGCTGGAGCGGACGGGGACCATCTCCGAGCGGGAGATGCAGGAGCAGACGCTCGACGACATGGACCTGGAGCGCGAGCGTGGCATTACGATCAAGAGCCATGCCGTGCGCATGCGCTACACGGCCCAGGACGGCGAAGAGTACATCCTGAACCTGATTGATACGCCGGGCCACGTCGACTTCTCGTACGAGGTGTCCCGTGCGCTAAAAGCTTGCGAGGGGGCTCTCCTGGTGGTCGACGCTGCGCAGGGTATCGAAGCGCAGACAATCTCGAACCTCTACCTTGCGATGGAGCAGGACCTCGAGATCATCCCGGTCGTCAACAAGGTGGACCTGCCGGTGGCCCGTCCGGACGTTGTGGCCCAATCGCTCGAAGACCTCATCGGCGACCCGGCGGAAGAGATCCTACAGATCAGCGCAAAGACCGGCGTCGGCGTCGATGAACTGATCGAGTCGGTGATCCAGCGCGTCCCGCCGCCGACGGGGGAGCGCGATGCCCCGCTCCGGGCCCTCATCTTCGACTCCGTGTACGACTCGTATCGGGGCTCGGTCGTCTACGCCCGCGTCTTTGATGGGACGCTGAACAAGGGCGACACGATGCGCTTCATGTCCAACGACAAGGAGTACGACGCCGAGGAGTTGGGCATCCTGCGGCTGGGCCGGCAAAAGGTGGACACCTTGGAAGCCGGTGATGTCGGCTACATCATCGGCTCGGTGAAAGACGTGCACGACACGCGCGTGGGGGACACGATCACCACCAAGAAGAACCCTGCGGAGGCGCCGATCCCCGGCTTCAAGGAGGTAAAGCCGATGGTCTTCAGCGGCGTGTACCCGACCGAATCGGACGACTTCGAGGACCTGCGCAGCGCCCTGGAGCGTCTGCAACTCAACGATGCGTCGCTCAGCTACCAACCCGATACGTCCGCCGCGCTGGGGTATGGCTTTCGGGTGGGCTTCTTGGGGCTGCTCCACATGGAGATCATCCAAGAACGCCTCGACCGCGAGTTCGACCTCGACATCATCACCACGGTACCCAACGTGGAGTACCGGGTGCGCGTCGACGATGATGGTGAAGAAAAGATGGTCACCGTCGATAATCCGAGTGAGATGCCGCATTACGGCGACATCAAGGCCGTGTACGAGCCGTACGTCAAGGCCGACATCATTACGCGCTCCGAGTACATCGGCAACCTGATGCAGTTGTGCGAGGAGCGGCGGGGCAAGTACGTAACCCAGCAATATTTGGACACCGAGCGCGTTAATTTACAGTACGAGCTCCCGCTTGCGGAGATCGTCTTCGACTTTTACGACAAACTGAAGAGCGTGAGCCGGGGCTACGCCTCGTTCGATTACGAGCTCATCGAGTATCGGGAGAGCGATCTCGTGAAGCTCACCATCCTGATCAACAAGGACCCGATCGATGCCCTCTCTACGATCGTGCACCGCGACAAGGCGTACGATGTGGGGCGCAAGCTGGCGAAGAAGCTCAAAGAACTCATTCCCAAGCAGATGTTCGAGGTGCCGGTCCAGGCGTCCATCGGCAGCCGCGTCGTGGCCCGGGAGACGATCAGCGCGCAGCGCAAGAACGTCACGGCCAAATGCTATGGGGGTGACGTGACGCGGAAGCGGAAGCTCCTGGAGCAACAGAAGGAAGGTAAAAAGCGGATGAAGCAAGTCGGCGAGGTCGAAGTGCCGCAGGAGGCGTTCCTTGCCGTTCTCTCGATGAATGAGTAGCCTCGGGCTCGCAACTCGATCGATCAAACCAAAACCTATGTCTCACGCACGTCACATTGATGCTGCCCTCCTTCGAGGCTTCATGGGAGGGCTGGTTGTTCTCGTTCTACTCGGCGGCATGCCCCGCGTGGCGGCCGGCCAGTCGGCCACGGAGCCGGGCCTCATCGATCGGTACTTGGCGGCGCGGTTTCTATCGCAGGCGCGTCAGATCCTGACGGACCACGGACCGGCGGTGCAGCCGCTGGCGCCCGTCCGGTTGGCGACCACGGCCGACTCGCTGCTTCCCCCGCCACCCGACACCGCCCACACCGAGGACGCGCCGGCCTTCAACATTGCAGAGCGCCGCGTCGTGCAGCGGCTCGAACGCTCCTGGTTTCAGCGGGAGTTCGGCGACACGCCGTGGGCATTTCTCGGCAGCAGTTCGTACCTTTCGCCGCTGGACACCACATTCACGCGCGTCCTGCGCGCCCGCATGGAGGCCCAATTTGGGCCGCCCACGCGCACCCTGGCCGATCGCGTGCAGCAAGACGGATCAGTTCGTGGGGACCACGTCCAGTTCGAGTACTGGTTCGTCGTCAACGACTCGATCCCCGCCATGGTCATGGACGTGCACGGGCCCTATGATCGCGGCCTGATTGTCGCTACGGACCGCCGTTATCGCGATGAGCTGCCTGCTTTTCGCAACGCCTTGCTCGCGCCGCTGCTGGAGACGCCCGCGCGCAAGCCGTACGTCGATTACTTTTACGACGGCGAAGTAGCACGGTGGTACCGCACGGGGTTCGACGGGGCGGGCTACTTTATTGAGCCGATTTCGCGCAGCCGTATTGTTCCGGGGCGGCGCCCCTGGCTCAATCCCATGCAGGCGGCCGAGTCGCCGGCTGAGCAGTCCGCGTCCGAACAAAGCTCACAGTAACTTTTCACCCCCTCCCCATCCAGCGTTTTGGCCAAGTCAGACCCAACCCCGTCGACTCAAACGAAAAAGGAGCGACCGACGACTGCGAGCGGACGGAGCCGTCGGCGTACAGCGGGCTCCTCAAACGGCCAGTCGGCACCGCCGAAAAGCCCGTTGCGCCAGTGGGGCGAGGCGTTGCTGTTTGCGGCCATCGTGGTGCTCATCGTCCGCACGCTCTTCTTTGATCTATTCCGCATCCCTACGCCGTCGATGGAGAAGAACCTGCTCGTCGGCGACTACCTGTTCGTCTCAAAGCTGCATTACGGTACGCGCTTGCCCCTCACGCTGGGCGTTCCGTTCACGTCATGGTATCTGCCCGGGGTGCGCTTTCCGTACACCCGGCTGCCGGGCTTTAGCGAGATCGAGCGGGGCGATGCCATCGTGTTTAACTACCCGCCCGAAGGACAGCCCATCGACCGCAAGATGCACTACATCAAGCGGGTGATTGGGATGCCCGGGGAAACCGTTGCTGTACAGGACAAGGTGGTGCAGATCAATCGCGAGCCGCTTCCGCTGGGTTCGGGCATGCAGCAGTTCTGGTACGTGTACAAGAGCGACCCGCGGTACCGCCTCCCGAGCTCTCGGCTCCGTGAGTTGGGTGTCTCGGATGTGCGGCCGACGCAGGATCCCACCGTCGTGCGTGTGCTCGCCACCCGAAGTGCCATTGAGGCCATGAATGCGTGGCCCTGGATCGACCGCGTGGAACCGTACATCGCACAGGGCGACTCCTACGGGGCACTTATGTATCCTACCGGGCGCGGTTACACCCCAGATAACTACGGGCCCGTACCGATCCCGCAGGAGGGGGAAACCGTGGTGCTTACGAATGAGAACTGGCCCATCTACGAGCCCGTCATCAGCCGGTATGAAGGGCACACCACGCAGAGGGTCGGGGACGCCGTCTTTCGCATCGATGGCGAGCGCACGACAACCTACACGTTCATGCAGGACTATTTCTTCGCGATGGGCGACAATCGCGACAACTCAGAAGACAGCCGATTCTGGGGGTTCGTGCCGAAGGACCACATCGTCGGCAAGGCGATCTTTACGTACTTCTCCTGGGACAGCCAGTCTAACCTGCCCCGGTTCGGTCGCATCTTTCGGGGCATTCAGGACGGCGCCGTCTTCTGGCAGGACGGCTTAGCCGAAGCCGCCGCCACGCCCTAATGCGCCGGCGGCTTCATCCACAGCCCCGGGACAGCCCTAGGTGTATCCGTTACCGTGAGGCCTGTTGCTGGGCGCGCTTCTTGTCGAATAGCTCTTGCTGCGGAGTGCCTGGCGGCACGTCGTACGGATCCGTGGGCAATTCGACGCGGCGAAGAACGGGGTAGCGTTCCTTGTGGAGGAAGGGATGGGGCCGGCCGCTGGGTTCATCGCCGAGGACGAGAACCGTCGTGCCGGGTTCGAGGAGGCGGCCCTGTCGCGACGCGAGGCCGGTGCCGCCGGCTGAGGTCGTCCAGGCATCGGCCCAGTTGTAGATCCACTTGGCGTCTGCGTCAATCAACCGCACGCAGCCGTGGCTAGTCGGGCCGCCTTGGGGCATCGTGTACTGATGGATGTGGATGCCCCGGGCGTCGTGGAAGTTGAACACCCAGTACATCTCCCAGTCTTCGCCCGGTGGGCTTAGCGACGAAATGCGGTACTCCGTCTTCCAATTGAAGTTGAAGCGGCCGTTGGGCGTCTCCGTCTTGGACGGGTCGCCCGTATTCACAACGCCCCAGCGGTCGAGCTTGCCGTGCGCGTAGGCGGCAAAGGCCTGAATATTTTTGTGAATGATGAACAACTTCTCGAAGTCGCGAGCGGCGGGATAGTAGCGCGGAAACGGCGAGTACGCCCGGAAGTCGAGCCCGAACTCGGTGGGTACGACGAGGGTGTCGCCCAGTGACATGTTGGTGAGCGTGACGCGGTTGAGCAGCTCGATGAGCTGCACGCGTTGCTGCCCGAGCTCTTGGTCGCCGTCCCCGAGTTGCTTGTACAGCGTGTTGCGGGCGAGCACCGTATTGTTGCGCGGGTCGTCGAAAATCTGGTACTCGTAGTACACCTCTGGGAGCGCATCGAGCGAGGTGGCGCGTCGCTGGAGAATGGTTTCGACTTTGTTCTGGTTGATGTACCCCTGCGCGTGTGCCGGAACGGCTCCGGTCAAGGCCGCTGCAAGCACAATCAGCCAGGAAAAGAAGCGATTCATGGTAGCGTTGTTCTCAGTGGAAGGGCAGAGGGTGCTTTTGCCACGCCTTGCGGCGGGCGCTGTTTCTTGGCGAGGCCTCACGCTGGCTGTTGAGGTTTGCAGCCCTGATCCCGAAGGCGGCGGATCATCTCGCGGTCGCCGATGACAATCAAAATGTCGCCGGCCTCGATGAGATCCGATGGGCCCGGGTGGAATTTCATCTCGCGGGTATCGCTGTCGATGATGCCGATCACGACGGCATCGAACTGCTGACGGAACGTACTGCCGGCGAGCGTCTCGCCATCGAGGGGGGCGCCCTCGACCACGTGGACCTCCTCAATCTGCAGGCTCAGCGCGCCGGTGTGCAGCACGTTCTCCATGAACTGGTCCACGTTGGGACGCAGGATCACTTGCGCCATCCGGTCGGCTCCGACCTCGCTGGGGGCGATCACCTTGTCGGCCCCGGCGTGGAGCAGCTTGCTGCGGTTTTTGTGGTCGACCGTGCGGGCAAGGATGTACACCTCGGGGTTCAGCTCGCGCACCGTAAGCGTCACGAACACGTTGGAGCTGTCGTCGGGCAGGGCAACGATGACACCTTCGGCCCGGTCGATCCCAGCCTTGCGGAGCATCTCGTCATCCTCCGCATCGCCGGCGAGGTAGAGCATCCCACCGAGCAGCTCGTTCTGGATCACCTGTTCGTCCCGTTCGATGACCACAAAAGAGCGGTCGGCGCGGAGGAGGTCTTCTGCGAGCCGGTGGCCCACGCGGCCGAACCCGCAGATGATGTAGTGATTGTTGAGCCGGTCAATCTGTTCTTGCATGTGGCGTCGTTGAAGCCGGTCGCTGGCGAGCAGAAGTTGTGCGAGGCGCGCGATAACAAATGTTGCAATGCCGATGCCGATGATGCCGATCACCACGGTCGTGAGGCGACCGGCGTTCGATAGGGCATGAACCTCCATGAAGCCGATGGTCGTCAGCGTGATGAAGGTCATGTAAAACCCATCGACCCAGGACCACCCCTCAATGTACTGATACGCAAACCCCCCGCCAACGAGGAGCAGGAGCAGGAGGGAGGTGCCAATCAAAATCTCCCGCCGCGTTTGGCCCAGGCCGATGAGCCAGGCATAGAGGCGTTGCCGGATCGCACGGAAAAACGTCATGGCACGTGGAGAGGCACGGAGGACACAGGGACGGCGGTTACGCCGGTTGGCGAAGGTCGAACGCCTGGGCGTGCCAAGACGAACCCGCGGGCTGCTCAAACTGCCCCGAACGCAGGGCACGGACGGACGTGATGCTCGGATCGAAGACCGGCGTGTCGACCGTGACGTCTCCGGCGTCGACGAGCGTACGGAACTGCGGGCGGGGACAGTGCTGAATGTGACCGCTCGCGTCGCGGTAGACAACGTGCAGCGCCGGAATCCACGCGATATCGCGGGCGTTGGCCACGTCCTCCACCGCGTGCACGGAGGCGTCGATGCCACACCCCGAGATGTCGCCTTCATCGAGGGTGGCGGCGAGCATGATGAACCGCCGCTCCTGGACGTGGAGCGCGCCGCGCACCGGCCGCCCGTGCGACGACCAGTCTTGGAGGAAGGCGCCGACGCGGCGTTTCACGTGGGCGATGTCGTCGTCGGTGAGCGGCGTCGTGGCGGCATACACCCAGAGGCGGGCGTCCTCCGGGAACGAAGCGAAGCGCGTAGGAGCATCCATGAGCCGAGTCGTCGTAAGTTCAGAGAAGAAAACGCGTCGATCACTATACAACTTGCGACCCGCGAGAAAGATCATCCGTCGGGTGCCGCCATGACCATGTGCCGGGTAGGTCGCTCGGTCCAAACCGGCTAAGCCAAAAGAACACGGATAGGGTACCACAAACATTATTAAAGTTGTAAGCGCTTACAAGTGAAGAAGTTATTACTGTAAGCGCTTCTAGTGAGGCTCTGCTTGAAAGTGTTCACCGATCCTTCGCATCAAGTGGGTCCCCTAACGGCGGCGATTCCCACCACCCCCGAATTTGCAGCGCGCTGCACAGGGAGGTCAGCACTGTGCCAAGGCGTGCGGAGGATGTCATTTTGGATGATCGTGATGAAGCGGAAGGTATGCAACAGGCCGGATTGGCCGATCGGCTGGATGTCTCGCTTCGCGAGCGTGCCAACTGCGGCGTCGGTGTGCTCATGGACCTGTCCGGAACGCGCTCGCACGCGCTCATTGATGACGCGCTTCAGCTTCTTGAAAACCTCGACCACCGCGGTGCGCGTGGTGCCGAGGAGAACACGGGCGACGGAGCCGGCATCCTGATTCAGAAGCCGCACGCGTTTTTCTCCGACAACATCGACGGCCTCGGTGGCTACGACGATTATGGGGTCGGGCAGTGCTTTTTGCCCCAGGATGCGGAGGCGCAGGCCGCGCTGAAAGCCTGCGTGGCCCGGTGCGCCGCGGACGAGGGCTTCGACGTCATTGCCTGGCGGACTGTGCCGACGGATAACGCCGGCCTCGGGTCGGGGGCACTCGACCAAGAGCCGTCGGTGCAGCAGTGCTTCGTCGCGCCGCGCGCCACCCTCCCGCCAAGTGAACTCGACACCCGCCTCTACGTCTTGCGGCGCGTCATCGAGAAAGCCGCCCAACAGATTGAATCAGCCGGGCGGGAGACCTTTTACGTCTGCTCGCTCGACCGGCAGAAGATCGTCTACAAGGGCCGGCTCACGAACGAACAGCTCCGGCGCTACTACGCCGACCTCTCGGACGAGCGGGTGACCTCCAGCCTGGCGCTCGTGCACAGTCGCTTTTCGACGAACACGTTGGGGGACTGGCCGCTGGCCCACCCCTACCGCAACATCGTGCACAACGGGGAGATCAACACGCTCCGCGGCAATCTGAACTGGATGCGCGCGCGCGAAGCTGATCTGGCCAGTGACGTGTTTGGCGAGGACCTCGACAAGCTCCGGCCCATCACGTCGGAGGGGCAGAGCGACACGGCTGTGCTCGACAATGTGCTCGAACTGCTCGTGCAGAGCGGCCGCTCCCTCCCGCATGCGCTCCGGATGCTTGTCCCCGAGGCCTGGCAGAAGAACGACGAACTGAGCCCGGAGCGCCGTGCATGGTACGACTACCATTCGACCCTAGTGGAGCCGTGGGACGGGCCCGCCCTCGTCGCCTTCACCGATGGTGAGAGCGTGGGCGCCATCCTCGACCGCAACGGCCTACGCCCCTGCCGCTACTGCGTCACCGAGGAGGATCGTCTCATCATGGCCAGCGAGGCCGGCGCGCTCGACGTGGATCCGAGCCGCATCGTGCTGAAGGACCGCCTGCAGCCCGGGCAGATGTTTCTGGCCGACGCCACTACCGGCCGCATCCGCACCGATGAGGAGGTCTTCGAGGACCTGGTGGATGACCGCTACGCCACGTGGCTGCGCGAAGAGCGTGTGGCGTTGCGCGACCTGGTGGTCGACGCGGCCCCGACCACGGCGAACGGGACGCCCGCGCCCGACGCGGCCTCGCTGCAGCGCACGTTCGGCTACACGATCGAACACCTGCGGCGGCTGCTCGAACCGATGGCCGAAGACGCGAAGGATCCCGTGGGTGCGATGGGCGATGATACGCCTTCCGCGGTGCTCTCCAACCGCAATCAGACGCTGTTCAGCTATTTCAAGCAACTGTTCGCGCAAGTGTCGAACCCGCCGCTCGACTACATCCGCGAGGACCTCGTCACGTCGCTCACGAGTCATCTCGGGCGGCAGCGCAACATCCTGGGCGAGACGCCCGCGCATTGCCGGCAACTGCAGCTGGAGTCGCCCATCCTGAGCGAGGCCGAAGCGGCGACTATCCGGGCGCTCGATCGCCCGGGCGTGCGGACCTGCACCCTCGACATCACTTTTCCGGTCGACCAGTCGCTCGCCGAGGCGGTCGGCACACTGCAGCAACAGGCCGAGCACGCCGTGCAGGACGGCTGTGAGATCATCGTCCTGACCGATCACGACACGGATGCGGATCGCCTTCCCATTCCCAGCTTACTGGCGGTCAGTGCCGTGCACCATCACCTGATTCGGCGGCAGTTGCGCACGCGCACCAGTCTCGTACTGGAGTCGGGCCAACCGTGCACGGTGCATCACATGTGCACGCTGCTCGGCTACGGCGTCGACGCCATCTGCCCGTACTTGGCCTACGCCACGCTGCGCGAGATGGCGGACACTGCGCGGTTCGAGGCGCCGGGCGATGACGCCATCCGCAACTACCGGTCTGCCCTGGAGGATGGCATCCTGAAGGTCATGGCCAAGATGGGCATCTCGACGCTCGACAGCTACAAGGGCGCGCAGGTGTTCGAGGCCGTCGGGTTGCAGTCTGATTTCGTTGACGCCTACTTCCGAGGCACCACCTCCCGCATCGAAGGCATTGGCCTCGACGCGCTGGAGGCCGACCTGCGCGAGCGCCACCGCCAGGCGTTCGACACCGACATGACGGCCACGCTGGCGCTGGACCAGGGGGGCGAGCTGTACTGGCGGCGCGACGGCGAATTCCATCAGTGGAATCCCCACACGATCGCGTCGCTGCAGCGCGCCGTCCGCACCAACGACGCAGACGCCTACCACGACTTTGCCGAGCGCATCAATGCCCAAAGCGAGCAGCTGCAGACGCTGCGCGGCCTGCTCGACTTCGACACCGAGGCGGCCGACCCCATCCCGCTGGCGGAGGTGGAGCCGGTTGATTCGATCGTGCAGCGCTTCTTCTCGGGATCCATGTCGTTCGGCTCGTTGAGTCCCGAGGCCCACGAGACGGTGGCCATCGCCATGAACCGGCTGGGGGCACGGGCCGGCTCCGGCGAGGGCGGCGAGCCGGTGGAGCGGTTCGGCACGGAGCGCACCTGCCAGATCAAGCAGGTGGCGAGCGGGCGGTTTGGGGTGACCATCCACTACCTCCAGAATGCATCCGACCTGGAGATTAAGATGGCCCAGGGCTCGAAGCCGGGCGAGGGCGGGCACCTGCCGGGTGGCAAAGTCAACGAGCTTATTGCGCGGACGCGTTACAC